>JAFXUX010000004.1 GCA_017524805.1 Candidatus Methanomethylophilaceae archaeon | reverse complement strand
TTCTGTCCTGGCAGCCCGATCTCGTCATCGGCTGGGTCGCATGGGAGGACGCCAAGCTCGGAAGCGAGAAGTTCTGGAACGACAACGGCTGCAACGTCATGTCGCTGAACACCATGACTTCCAACGACTACCGCACCGTCGAGATGATGAAGGTCGACTACGACAACATCGGAAAGATCTTCGGAGTCTCCGGAAAGACCACCAAGCTTTACAACGACACCGTCAAGGTCATCGATGATATCAGGGAGAAGCTCAAGGACAAGGATACCATCTATTACGCTCTCGTGGACGGAGCCGTCAACACCGAGAAGGGAACCGTCTGGTGCTACAAGGACAGCAACTTCATCGCTTCCGTCCTCAACTCCATCGGACTGACCAACGCATTCCCCAACGGCGGAACCGTGTCCCTGGCCAGCGTGTACGAAGTAATCGGCACCACCGACATCGATCTGATCTTCTTCATCAGCTACGGCGGCGTGACATACGAGAAGTCCCTGAAGAGCTGGCAGGAGGACGCCGATCTCAGCAAGTGCTCTGCCATAAAGAACGGCGACACCTACGACATGAAGCTCAGCTGCTCCTACGGATCCACTCCTCAGCTGCTGGACGCCATGCAGAAGGTCTACGAATCGGTCAACAAGATCGTAACCGCCTGAAACCGAAGGAGGGGCATCACCCCTCCGCATTTTACAATTCAGCTGGTGATCTTATAGAACTAGGAAAGATTACAACGGCTGGGCTTGCGGGCATACTGTTCGTCGTGATGATTCTGGTCACATGTTTTTCGGTCTTCATAGGGGCCGTAGACATCCCGTTCGATACCGTCCTGCGCATAATGGGCAACAAGCTGTTCGGATTGGGGGACATCTCCGACATCCCAACGTACATGGTATCCATCGTGTGGAGGCTTTACGCTCCCAGAGCGCTTCTCGGTCTCATAGTCGGTGTCGGCCTGGCGATGGTGGGAGTGGTCATGCAGGCCATGGTCCAGAACCCCCTGGCAGACCCATACATCCTGGGGATTTCGTCGGGAGCTTCTTTAGGAGCAACATTCGCCATACTGATGGGCGCGACGGTCCTCGCGGGGACGGTTTTCCAGGACTTCGGAATCGAGGCGTTCGCTTTCATAGGGGCGATCGGCTCTTCCGCATTCGTGTTCATTCTCTCTTCAATCGGCGGGAAGATGACTACGACGAAGCTCGTTCTGTCCGGTGTCATCATAGCTTCGCTCTGCGGAGCCGTCTCGAACATAATCGTATATCTGGAGCCGAACGCGGAAGGGATGAGGTCCCTGACTTTCTGGCTTATGGGTTCCCTTTCGACCATCGACTTCGAATCGGTCAAGATATGCGGGATCGCCGTGCTGATAGGTCTGGTGTTCTTCTCGACCCAGCTCCGCAACCTCAACGCCATGATGCTGGGAGACTCGACGGCGACAACCCTCGGAGTGGACCTGTCGAAGCTGAGGAAGTTCTACATCATCCTGACTTCCGTGGTCATCGCGTTCATCGTCTGCAAGTGCGGTATAATCGGGTTCGTGGGGCTCATCATACCTCATATATCCCGCGGATTGGTGGGTACGAACCATTGGAAGCTGTTCCCGATATCGATTCTTCTCGGTGCGATATTCATAATGCTGGCCGATATAGTCGCGCGTACCTTATCATCATCCGAGATTCCCATAGGGATCATCACTTCCCTTTGCGGAGCGCCGGTGTTCGCATACATCATGCTCAAGAGATCCTACAGATTCGGAGGTGGAAACTGATGGACATACAGGTGAAAGATCTAAACGTCTCGGTGTCCAAGCCTAAGAAGAGGATAGTGGAGGCCGCCAGCCTGCATGTGGACGAGGGGGAGTTCGTCGGCCTTCTGGGCCCTAACGGATCCGGGAAGTCGACTCTTCTGATGACCGTCTACCGCACCATGAAGAAAGAGAGCGGGGAGATACTGCTAGAAGGCAGGCACCTAGAGGATCTCTCACTCAAGGAGAGCGCCTGCATGATGTCCGTGGTTACCCAGCATAACTACTATAACTTCGATTTCAAGGTCGATGAGGTCGTTATGATGGGGAGGACCCCCCATAAGAAGACCATGGAGATGGACGACGAGAACGACCGTCTCATAGTCGAGGAGGCCCTCAGGAAGGTCAATATGCTCGAAATGAGGGACAGGGATTTCTCGTCTCTGTCCGGAGGGGAGCAGCAGAGGATCATACTCGCCAGGTCGCTGGCCCAGCAGACTCCGTGCCTCATCCTCGACGAGCCCACAAACCATCTGGACGTGAAATATCAGCTGGAGGTCCTCGACATCGTGAAGCAGCTGGGGTGCACCGCGCTCTGCGCTCTCCATGACCTGAACCTCGCCGCCCAGTACTGCGACAGGATATACATCCTGCTGAACGGGAAGATCATCAGAGAGGGGCCTCCGGAAGAGGTCATCACGGAAGAGATGATACAGGAGGTCTACGGAGTGAAAGCTTCCGTGGACAGGCACCCGAAGACAGGCATGCTCAACGTAGTCTACTATCCCGGGCATGTGGCTGAGCATTCCCAATCCGAATGATTTCCCATACCAGAAGAAACGTTTTGAAGGGGCCTCGGCTGAATTCCCGCCTGCCAGGTCCCTTTTATCTGTCTGACCGATTATTCAGAGATTCTTTCTAATGCATCGCGGGATGCTGTTATGGGGCGCACAGGCAGCTGATAACTATGTTGTTCTATCCAAGTCAGACTATCAAGAGACGGTCTGCAGCGGGAAAACCAACGAAATAATAAAGAAAAACGATTTCTCAATTATAGAAAAAGGAAGCCCCGAAGGGCTTCGGTTTCAGGCGGGCCTGTTGGTGTCCGTGTAGAAGATGACCTTGGAAGATGAAGCGAGGAAGATCTCGGCCACTCCGAGGGCAATCAGCACGAGGTGGACCAGGAAGAACTGGGAGTTGTACAGCATGGCGACGACAACTGCCGCGACGCATATCGCAGCGATGATGGCCACGCTTTTCCCGGACATGTTGGTGCCGTCGGCGAATCCTCCGGCCGTGGCGAAGAACAGCGCCATGACAAGCAGGCTGAATCCGACGTTCGTTATGCTTTGGAAGGATCCGTCCCAGGCGTACCCGACGAGGATCATCGAGATGATTCCGCCGATGAGCCCGATGGCAAGCCCAGCTTTCATCATTTTAGATCTGTTCATGCTTCCACCTTTTGAACTTTCTTGTCGGATGCTTCGATAGTCTTGCTGACCATCAGTTTGATTCCGTCGCAGACCAGCCAGCCGAGGGCTCCGGCGACCATTATGGCCTCTCCCATATCGATGGAGATTCCGAAGAATGCCATGCCAGCCGCCGCAATCACGAAGGCAGCTGCAGCCGCATTGAGCATCCTTCCGGCCATTCCATCGGAATATCCGGCGCAGAGGATGGCGAATATGAGGAAGATGAAGAAGAGGATGGCTACCGATTTGTGGTAGGTCTGTCCAGAGGGGATGAGTCCGATGAGTATGAGCATGATGCCCGCGAAGAAAAGGAGAATGCCAGATGCGCATTCAGTGCTCTTGTAGGCATATGCCTTGCCCGCTCCATAAATCATGACGAATGCTCCGGTGATGATGCATCCGTATTTGAAGAGGTCCTTTGTCAGGTTCACGTCGGATACACCTAAATCGGAGATGCTGCTGCTTCCTAGAATCCAAGACGGGTCCGCCGCGGCGGCCACGACCCAGATAACAGCGAAGATGAAAGCCGCGGCTATTCCGATCGCGCCGAAACCAGCCGCGCTGCGTTTTTCTCCATTCATGCGATACCTTACTTCTCTTAATTATTATATTGGTTTTGATTTAGCCTTAACGAAAACAGGGGCAAAGGAGGCGATCTGGCAATGAAAAACGTGTTTTTCGTGGGGACCGCGGGAAGCGGCAAGAGCACTTTGGTCGGAGCGTACAAGCGGTGGCTGGATTCGAACGGCGTGGATTCGATCATCGTCAACATGGATCCCGGGGCGGATACGCTGCCTTACGATCCAGACATCGACATACGGGAATGGCTGAACCTCGAGGAGGTCATGAGCGAATATCAGCTCGGTCCGAACGGCGCCCAGATAGTCGCCGCCGACCTGATGTCGGTCAACATCAACAAAATGACCGCGATATTCGCCGAGTACGACGTCGATTACGTTCTGGTCGATACCCCTGGGCAGCTGGAGCTCTTCGCTTTCAGGGAATCCTCAGAAATCACCGTGAAGGCCTTCGGTAAAGACGATTCCATGCTCGTGTATCTGTCCGATCCTGCCCTCTGCAGAACGCCGAACGGTTTCATCTCGGCTATGACCCTCGGAGCTTTGGTGCAGTTCAGGCTTCAGCTCCCGATGCTCAATCTGCTGTCCAAGAGCGACACCCTGTCGGACGACGAGGAGCAGAGGATGCTTGACTGGTATTCCAATTCCGATGCTCTGTACGGGGACCTTCTGGACGCGGATTCGCAGCCACAGACCGTCGTCGGCATGGAGCTGTTCAAAGCCATGGAGAATATGGGCGTCTTCGGCGAGATGCGCTCCGTGTCCGCCCAGGCTGAGATCGGCCTGGAGGAGATCTACGGCGCGAGCCAGCTGATGTTCTTCGGCGGAGAGGACAACGAGAGAGAATGAGCATCCTTCCCGGAGGGCAATCCGCCTCCCGGGAAAGGGAAACCGTTTCAAACGAACATGTGGGCGGGAAGCTCAGGCATCTTGCCCTTCTTTGCTTCCGATATCTTCTTCTTGGCGGCGTCGAAGTCCGCCTGCAGGACCGTGTCTCTGTTGTCCCTGATCGCCAGCATTCCGGCCTCGGTGCACAGGTTCTTGATCTCGGCTCCGGAAAGCCCGTCGGTGGCTTCGGCAAGCCCTCTCGCCGATATGTCGCCCTCGATGTTCATGTGCTGGGTGTGGATCTTGAATATCTGCTCCCTGCCGTCGACGTCGGGCAGTCCGACCTCTATTATGCGGTCGAACCTTCCGGGCCTGAGAAGGGCGTCATCCAGGATGTCAGGCCTGTTGGTGGCGCCGATTATCTTGATGTCGCTCATAGGCGTGAAGCCGTCCAACTCGGAGAGGAGCTGCATGAGCGTCCTCTGGACTTCCCTGTCGCCGGAGGTGGTCACATCGAGCCTTTTCGCTCCGACGGAATCCAATTCGTCGATGAATATTATGCTGGGGGCTTTCTCTTTGGCAAGCTCGAACAGCTCGCGGACCAGTCTGGCCCCTTCTCCGATGTATTTCTGGACCAGTTCGGACCCGACCAGCCTTATGAAGGTCGCCTGCGTGGCGTTCGCCACGGCTTTGGCCATCAGAGTCTTTCCGGTTCCAGGGGGACCGACCAGAAGCACGCCTTTCGGAGGCTCTATCCCTACCTTGGCGTAAAGCTCGGGCCTGAGAAGCGGGTCTTCCACGGCTTCGCGGAGCTCCATCATCTGGTTCTTCAGGCCGCCGATGTCCTCGTAGGTTATGTTGGGCTTCTCCACAATCTCCGCGCCGGATACGACGGGATCGATGGACGACGGGAGAACGTCCATTATGGACAGGGTCTGCTTGTTGAGAGACACTCTGGACCCGACTATGAGGTCTTTTTCGCTCACGTAGGACGATATGGAAACGACGAAATCCGGGCCAGTGGTGCTTTTGACGACCGCACGATGGTTGGGGAGAATGTCTCTGAGGGAACCAATGATAAGGGGCGGGCTTTTGAGCCTTTCCAGTTCGTTTCTGAGCCTGGCGACATCTTTCTGGAGCCTGAAAAGTTCCCCCTCGGAATAGCGCTTCTCGCTCTCGGCGTTCTGGAGGTTTTCCATCAATTTGACATTCCTCTCCTCGAGATCGGATATCCTCATCTTGAGTTCGGAGATGACTTCCTCGGTTCCATCGTTCGTCATTTTTCCTCGTTATCTGGAAAAGTCTACTCTTATATAAGCAGTACATAAGAAGGCCCGATACGCTAATTAATGTGCTCTGCTGTTAGTCCGAACCATGATTTGCGAGATGTGCGGCAAAGATGTGCCTCAGACGAAGGCCGTCATCGTGGAGGGTTCCAAGCTTAACGTTTGCCCCGCATGCGCCAGGTTCGGCGAGGACTACAGGGCCTCATCCGCCGGAGGCGCTCCCGTGACCCAGTCCGTCATCGAGAAGAGGCTTGAGAAGCGCGAGAAGAGGATGAAATCCAAGGACATCTACGCCGGTTCTTCCACGGTCGAGCTCGTGGAGGATTACGGCGGAGTCATAAGGGCGGCGCGCGAGGCTAAGGGCATGGACCAGGAGAAATTCGCGGCGTCCATCCTCGAAAAGAAGGGGATCATAGCAAAAATCGAGTCCAACAGCTTGGTTCCGGACGACAAACTCATCAAGAAGATCGAGAAAGCTCTCGGAATCAAGCTCACCGAGACCGTCCAATCGGGGGTATCCGTGGGCGGGAACGGCGCCGGAAACAGGATGACCCTGGGCAATTTCATCAAAAAGGAATGAGTCAGGAATCCCTGACCATCCCATAAACTTCCGCGGCATACGGTGCGATGTCCGCTCCCCCGTCCCTCAGGGCTATGAGGGCGGCCGCGCCTATGTCGATCCCCAATGTTTTCTGGATTCTGTTGCTGCTTTGGATGAAGTCTTTCTTGGGGATGCCCGCTTTCTCGGCGGCGTCCATGAGTATGTGGAAGGCATCCTTCACTTCGCCGGCGGGTTTCTGTGCCGCGGCAGGCTTTGCAGGCTCAGCTGTTGTCTTAATCGGCTCGGTTTTGGGCTTTTCGGCGGCGATAGGCTTCGAAAGCCTGGCGACGAGCTCAGCGGAAGGTTTGTAGACGATCGGGACTTCGATGCTTTCCAATCCCGGAGACAGACGGACGTAAAAGTTCTTGCATGACACGGCCCCCTCGCTTTCCAGAAGCCTCAGAAGGTCTTTCGCTTTGGAAGGAGGCATCCACTTCAGCTTCAGTGATGCGTCCATGACGAATTCGTCGGCGGTGACGACGTCTTTGCCGCTGGCCCTGAAGAAAGCGGCCGCGCATGTTTCGATCTCGCTCGCCATGTTCCTGCCCATCATCGGCATCATAAAAATAGATTGCCGGAGCGATTATGCATAGAATAAAAATGTTGTATAATGAATATTATAATTCATTTAACCCTCGCGCGCGTGCGTTGTTTGATGTTCTTACTAACAATAAAAAATAGGGGGCGCAAATCATTAAATAAAGGGTCTTTTGTTTGGCTCTTATCCACGGAACTTAAGGTTCCGATCAAATTCAAGGAGAGATCGAAATGGAAGACGAAGAAATGTCCATGCCCATCAACACCGACCTTCTGGTCGCAGAGGATATCTACCTCACCTCTGGAGTCCACATCGGAACCCAGCAGAAATCCGCAGACATGAAGGATTTCATCTACAAGGTCAGGCAGGACGGGCTTTACGTGCTCGACGTCAAGAAGACCGACGAGAGGATCAGGGCCGCGGCATCCTTCCTGTCCCGCTACGACCCCAGGCGCATCCTCGTCGTTTCCGCCAGGCAGTACGGGCAGAAACCCGCCAGAGAGTTCTCCAGAGCCATCGGAGCTCCCGCTTTCGCCGGACGTTTCGTTCCCGGAACCCTCACCAACCCTGCCAACCCCAACTTCATCGAGCCTGAAGTCCTCGTCGTTACCGACCCTGCCGCCGACAAGCAGGCTCTCAACGAGGCTCTCAACCTCGGAATCCCGATCGTCGCGATGTGCGATGCCAACAACGAGACCCGCAACGTCGACCTCGTCGTCCCCACCAACAACAAGGGAAGGCGCGCTCTGGCCTGCATCTACTGGCTCCTCGCAAGGGAAGTCCTGGTCGCCCGCGGCAACCTCAAGGACCCCGAAGACTTCCAGATGCAGATCGAAGACTTCGAAGCCAAGCTCGTCTGATTTCCGACGGCAATCAAACACCTTACTCCAAACTTTTTATGTCCCAACATCGTTGTCTGTCTCATGAGGCAACCGGCGGTCGCGGGCCGTTTCTATCCATCGGATCCGAAAGCCCTGAGGGCATGCATCGAATCCTGCTTTTCGAACCCATTGGGACCGGGGCTCCCATCCGAGGCCGGGTCTTCCAGGCGCATAATCGGGGCTATGGCGCCCCATGCCGGGTACATGGCGTCTGGGATGAACGCGGCGCACGCGTACCGCGCCATAAAGGAGGACGGGCTTCCCGAAGCGTATATCGTCATCGGCCCCGACCATAATGGGACGGCGGACGGGACGGTGATATGCTCCGAACCCTATCTGACCCCGTTCGGGGCGTGCGAGCCGGACAGGGAGATATGCTCGGAGCTTTCCAAGGAGTTCACTGACGATGTACGTGTCCATCGCTGGGAGCATTCCATAGAGGTCCAGCTGCCGTTCATACAATACATCGACCCGGATCCGGCCGTCGTGCCGATAATCATGGGGTATCAAACTCCCAACGAGGCCAAGAGGCTGGCCGATGCCCTGTCAAAGGCCTGCGAGGGCCGCGACGTAGTCGTCATCGCGTCCACCGACATGTCCCATTACATCCCGAATACGGAGGCTCTGAGGCTGGATTCCATTGCATTGGACCGCGTCTCGGCCATGGATCCCGGAGGTCTGTACCTCGCCGTGAAAGAGAACAGGATAACGATGTGCGGATACGGGCCGACGATGGCGGCCATGATGTTCTGCTCCGGCTGTTCGGCGGAAGTCCTGAAGCATACGGACTCATACGATTCTCTCGGCATGGATCCGGATTCCGTCGTGGGCTACGGGTCCGCGGTGTTCAGAAGGTAAGGGGTTTCCGGGGTCGCCCCCGGCTCAGATCAGCTTGATGTATCTGAGAGAAGGCTCGTAGACGAGTCCTTTGTCCATGAGGCTGTTGGATATCTCTTCGAGCTCCACGCTGCTGATTCCCATGCTCTCGGCGCGCCTTTCCAGCTCGTCTCTGGGGGCGCCTCTGCCGTCGGTGTCCAATTCCCCGAGAAGCCTCAGTATCGCGTCTTCGGCGGCCGCTTTGCTGCGGGACGGGGTTTCCGTCTGGGCCGGGCGGGTCTGGGCTATGCCTTCGCCGTCGATGAGCACCTCATCCGGACCGACATCGTCGGCATCCGGGAACCCGAAGTCAACTCCGTCCTCCGGCAGAAGCTTCCTGAGGGCGCTCTGGATCGCTTTGAGGTAAGGCTCCGAGGACGGCGGCTCGTCGTTGTCCAGGGCATAGATTATTCCCTCGGCTTCGGCGGGGCTGGAACCCATGTCCATGAGGGTCTCCGCGGTGGCGTTGGGGATTCCGCAGGCTCTCTTCATGTTCTTGAGCCTGTTCCACGTGGATTTCGCGGCGTCAAGCACCCATTCCATGTAGGTCCTCTCGTCGATCTGCATTATGCGCTCGGGCCTGACGCTCATCGCTATGCTCCCGTCGTCCCTGCGGTACATCCTGACCTTTCCGACGGCGGCGACGTAGCAGGGGGCGCTCAGGGATGCCATAGCGGCCGACGCCTCGGGCTGGAATCTTCCGGCGTTGACGTAGAAGTATCCCGCGGGATCCTGCACGCGGCAGGTCCACATGTGCTCCTCTTCTGTTCCCCTGTCCTCTATCTCGGTCAGGACGCCGGCGATCAGGACCCTGTTCACCTTGGCGCCCAGGGGCGTGACGACGTACGACGGGACCTTCTCCTCGGCCGCTTTGATCTCCAATCTGCAGCCGTTGAATTCCGACGAGAACAGTCTCCAGGCGGTCTCCCTGGATCCGGCGCGGGGTTTCTGCTGCTGGGGCTGCGGCTGGGCCGGTTCGCTGCGCAGGTAGTCCGCGCCGCTCGAGAACGGATTGTCGAAATCGGTCATGATAAGTTCGCCTCCACGTCCTTAAGGAGTTTTCTGGCCTCTTCTTTCACGTCGACGCCGACTATCTCCATGCTTCTTTCAATGATGTTGGGTCCGAAATCGTCTATGGTGACGTTTCCGAACGCCCTCACTCTGCGCATCAGAACCTTGGATGCCAGCTCCGCGGCGACGGCGCTCTCGCCCAATCTGGCGGACATTTTCTCGGCTTCTTCCAAAGTGATGCCTGTGAGCTTCTCGGTGTCGGCCCGCCCTATGACGGTTCCGATGGCTCCGGTGCCGTCGTCGATGACCGCTTTGATCCTCAGGTCGCTGGTCCCTTCGACCGGCCCGTGCATCGTGCAGACGCCTCCCAGGATGGAGCGCCTGCATTGGGGGCACCTTTTGATGAGGCCGCTGCCGGCTTTGACGTCCACGATCGTCCCTTCGATCTCGAGGTCTATGCCTCCGCCGGCCCTCATGATGTCGCCGACGGTTCTCATGCTGTTCCCAGTCTCTATCTGTCCGAAATCGCCGTCCACGCGGCTGACCTCGCTTCTCTCGCCCATGTTGAGCTGGGGTATGCCTTTCCAAGAGCGGACGTAGGCGTTGGAGATGCATACGCTCTCATTCTCCTTCAGACCGAAGTCCTTCCATGCGGAATACTGGATCTTGCCGGTGTCGTCGGCGAGGATGCCGGACCAGACGGTGCGGTTCTCGCCCTTTATGACGATTTCCCTTTCTTCCGCGGAGACTATCATCCCTCTCACGGTTATGCTGCCGATGCCCTCGCGTATGTCCTTGACCTTGCATTCCGGCGGGCTCAGGTCGTAAGTCCTCTCTGGCACGTCGATCTGGATTCCCAGCGGCTCTACCTTCCCGCGGTTTCCGATGTTGACCTGGACCCTGTTCTCCCAGACCCTGGTGTAGCATCCTCTGAAGACGTAGGTTGCTCCCTTCTCCATCTCGAGGTCGCCCGGCTCCCATATGGTGAACGGTGCGGTGCCGGTCTCGTCGCCGATTATTCCGGTGATGATGTCTCTGTCTTCGCCTCTGATAGGTTTGTTCCTCCTTTCAACGAAGAGCGCTTTCACGGAGAGGTCGGCGTTGGTCTCGCTTCCGGTGAGCTCCGATATCTTTTTCCTCTCGCCCGGGGCCAGCTGCGGAGCTTCTGGGGGCGCTGCAGTCTCGGCGACGACGATGGCTTCGTCGGTCGGCTCGATCTTCCCGCGGTCGCCGACGTTGATCTGGACGGTTCCGTTCCACGTCTTGCAGTAGCATCCCATGAACTTGTATGTCGAGCCCTGCTCCAGATCCGTCTCGCCGGGGCTCCAGACGGTGAGCGGGACGGTCCCGGTCTCGTCGCCTATCATGCCGGAGATTATCTCTTTCATCTCTCCTCTGGCGTTGACTTCCTTCCTCTCGGCGAACAGCACTTTGGCGGTCACATCGACGTTCTGCTCGCTCCCGATGAGGTTCCCGATCTTTTTGCTCTCGGAAGGCAGCGACACGGGCTCTTCGGAGGCTTCGACATCAGCGCCGGCGAGCTCGAATCTCCCGCGGTTGCCCACATGCACCTGCACCGATCCGTTCCAGGTCTTGCAGTAGCAGTTCCTGAAGGCGTACGATTCTCCGACGGCGAATTCAGTGCTTCCCGGCTCCCACACGGTGAACGATACGTTGCCGGTCTCGTCGCCTATCGTTCCGGAGACGATTTCTTTCTGGGTGCCTCTGCTGTTTATCAGCTTGCGCTCCGAGGACATGATCTTCCCGACGATGTCGACGTTCTGCTCGTTCCCGGTCAGGGCCTTTATTTTCTTCACAATGGTTCCGCCCGCGAACGGGATGTCCATCGCGCCGTATTTGCGGAGGATGCCCCTTTTCGCGGCGTCCGGGCTGACGCGGTACTCGTTCAGATATTTGGTGAGTTCCGCCTTCAGCGTTTCGTCGTCGATTTTGTCTTTGAGCACCCTTTTCATCTCTTCAAACAGGGGTGTTAGTTCTTCTTCGTTCATCGTATCGACTCCGGCGGGCCACGCTCAGCCGCGCCTGCCCATCCTAGCGGTTGGGAGTATTTAATCAATGGCAAGGGGGCTCCGAAAGAGCGGTTTTCTTGGCAATATTTATTACCTGTAAAGCAATACTTGCGCATGGTTCCTAAGAAAGCGATTGACAGGATTCTGGAAGGATACAATTCGGACGATCTGACCATAGCAACCCTGTGCTCGCATTCGTCCCTGCAGATTTTCCACGGCGCTAGAAAGATGGGATTCAAGACTCTTGGCCTTACCATATCCCACAGCACCAGATATTATGACGCGTTCCCTCTGGCCAAGCCCGACGAGATCATAAAATATGCCGATTTCGACGAGATGGAGGAGCGCATGGGCGAGCTCTACGACAGGAATGTCATCCTGATCCCCCACGGTTCGTTCGTCGAGTATATGGGGCCGCGCCGCTTCGCCAATTATGCCGTCCCTTCTTACGGAAACCGCGCCGTGCTGGGATGGGAGTCCGACAGGGACAAGCAAAGGGAATGGCTGACTTCCGCCGGGGTTCCCATGCCCAAGCTCATCAGCGATGCCAGAGAGATATCCGGCCCGGTGATGGTCAAATACAACGGCGCCAAGGGCGGGGACGGGTACTTCATCGCCAGGGATTACATGGAATTCAAGATGTCCGTGGACAATACCCAGCCCTATTCCATGCAGGAATACTGCCTAGGAACCAGGTATTACATGCATTTCTTCTACGATCCCCTCAAAAAGGACGGCTACAGATGCGAGCAGGGAGGTTCTCTCGAGCTTCTGTCCATGGACCGCAGGGATGAGAGCAACATCGATGAGATGTACAAGATGGGGTCCATCGAGGAGTCCAAGAGGCACGGCCTCAACCCGTCTTTCGTGGTCACGGGAAACACTCCGGTGGTCATCAGGGAGTCCCTTCTGCCAAAGGCGTTCGACATGGCGGAGAAAGTCGTCAACAGATCCTACGAGCTGTTCGGCGGCATGTGGGGGCCGTTCTGCCTCGAGACCGTCGTCAACGACAAGCTCCAGTTCAAGGTCTTCGAGATATCGACGAGGATCGTGGCCGGGACCAACCCGTTCATCTCAGGCTCCCCCTACGCGGATCTGATCTACCCCGGATTGAGCACCGGAGGGAGGATCGCCATGCAGATAAGGGACGCCGTGAAGGATGGCACGCTCAAAGAGCTGATGTCCTGATCGATGCCGGGAGGGCGGACCCCTCCCCCAAACCATTCTAGCGGCTGCTGCGTGCGCGCACCCATGCCATTTCAAGGCCTCCGATGCCGGATTCTACGGCATGGACGGGAGATGGAACGACGTAAGGCGCAGCGCGAAGGATTCGGTGTTCGTGAAATTCTTCGAGGACCGCTCCAACGTTTCAGGCTGTATCAGGAGCTTCACCCGGAGGATACCGAATCTTCGGAAGGAGACGTGAGAATACGCACTCTGAGGCGCGTAATCGCGAAGGGGTACGCCAACGATCTGGGTTTCTCCGTGGGTAACAGGCTGATATGCTTGGCGGAAGCCCAGAGTTATTCCATGGAACCCATCCGCCTCAGGACGCTGTTCTATCTCGCCGCGACGTTCCAGAGCTATCTGTCCGAGAACGGGATGACGCTATATGATGTACGCAGCGGGGATTTCCCCAGATGGGAGGCATATGCCGTATATGCCGGCAGAGGCGGGTCCCGCGTCATGAGGATGGGCGGGATAATGGAGGGTATATTCGATGATTCGCCATCCACAGAAGTAAGTCTGGACGGAGACGGCCTTCTTAGGGATTATATAGATGTCTGCCGCATAATCGATGGGATGCTGGCGGGAAGCGCCGACCGCGACAGGGACAGGGTGCTGAAAGCGTTCGAAGCCTGCAGGGGATGCGGCGCGATAGGGGAGTTCGTTTGGTCGAGGAGGTATGAGGTATTGGGGGTCTACGAGCAGCTGTTCGATGAGGAAGAGAACCTGAGGATGAACTGCATGGCCTACGAGAAGAAAGGCCGTCTTGAAGGCATGGCCGAAGGCAGAAGGCTTCAGAACGAGGAAGTCGCCGGGAAGCTCATCTCCATGGGCATGGCTCCCGAGGACGTGGCCGAAGCCACCGGGATGTCTCTCGAGGACATTCTCCGTCTCAGCCGAAGGGCCCGTGCCATCTGACTATTCGTTTCGGCTCGGATCAGCTCTGCCATTCAGTGCTCCACCCCTTTCCGGTGCGATTCCCCAGAATCTTTATAATATGCGCAGGATTCGTACCGCACCGCAGAAGGGATGAGATGGTCTCCAAAAGGATTCAGGAAATACCAGCATCGGGCACGATAGCAATATCAAATCTGGTCAGCCAGATGAAATCGGAAGGCGTGGATGTCGTATCGTTCTCAATGGGTGAGCCTGATTTCGTCACCCCATCGAACATAATCGACTCATGCTGCGAATCCTTGCGCGAGGGATTCACCCATTACACCCCCTCCATGGGGATCCCGGAGCTCAGGAAAGCGATAGCGGATTCCACCAGGGAAGAGTGCGGAGTGCCCTGCGACGCGTCCAACGTCCTCGTGACCCCATGCAAGCAGGCCATTTTCATGGTCGCTCTGGCTTACATCGATCCCGGCGACGAGGTGATCCTGTCGGACCCGTCGTGGGTTTCGTACGAGGCATGCGTGCGTTTGGCCGGGGGCGTTCCCGTATACGTTCCCACGCGCTTCGAGGACGGCTTCGTCATGGACCCGGCGGCGGTGGAGGCGGCAATCACCCCCAAGACGAAGATGATCGTCATCAACACCCCGTCCAATCCCACCGGATGCGTCATGCCAAGCGATTCCCTGAGGCAGATAGCGGACATCGCGATGGCCCATGGCATCAAGGTCCTTTCGGACGAGATCTATTCGAGCATAGTCTACGAGGGGAAGCACACTTCCATAGCGTCGTTCCCCGGGATGTTTGACAATACCATCCTCGTATCTGGGCTCTCGAAATCGTATGCGATGACCGGATGGAGGCTCGGATGGGCGGTCGCTCCCGCCGAAGACATCAAAGCCATCAACAAGCTCCAGTCGCATTCCATATCCTGTGCCGTGTCTTTCGTCCAGAAGGCGGCGGTCGAGGCAATAAACGGCCCGCAGGACTCCAAAATCAGCATGGTGAAGGAATTCAGGAGGCGCCGCGACCTGGTCATGGACCTTCTGCATGAGATTCCCGGGTTCCAGTGCAACGTCCCGAAGGGAGCCTTCTATGTCTTCCCGAAATACAACAGGGACATACCGTCCGCGAAATTGGCGGAGATCCTGCTCAAGGAAGGCCATGTGGCCGTCACGCCCGGAACCGCCTTCGGCCCCGGAGGGGAAGGTTTCTTCAGAATCTCCTATGCGGCCTCCGAGGAGCAGATCCGCGACGGCATGGGCAGGATCAAGAAAGTCATGTCGACCCTTTGACCCCACGGAAACCGACGCTCTTGGGCGATGCCGGCCGTCGCTCAGGAGCCCGTTTTTTTCGATGATTCCGAGGAGAATCATTCAGAATCCTCTGATCGCGAAGACTGTCTGACTCACGCGTTTTCCTTTGCTCAGATGGCATATTGCCGAGGGGTTTCGGCCGTTCAGACGGAATTTCGCTCTTTCTTACTATTATTTCTTACGCGAAATTTATTAGCGATGCGGAGATTCCCAACTTCTGTATATGCCCCTAGCGGGCCCAGAGGGATAACCTTGAGCAGAACTCTATTCACAGTCGGTCCCGTCAATGTCGAGGCTGATACGCTCCAATCGATGACCAAACCCATGATCACCCACAGATGCAAGGAGTACAAGGAGCTCCATGCTGGGATCGTAGAGAAGATCAGGAAGGCCTTAGGGACGGACATGGACGTCTTCCTCGTGGGAGGATCCGCCACCATCATGCTGGAGGCGGCCGTTAGGAACGGAGCGTCCAAGAAGACTCTGGGGATCACCAACGGATCCTTCGGGAACAGGTCGATAGAGCTGGGCGAGCTGAACGGGAAGGCTGTGGAGAAAGTCCAGGTCCCATGGGGAAAGGCCATGAAGCCCGAGCACATCGCCGGCAAGGTAGGGAAGGATACCGAGCTTGTCCACTGGGTCAGCAACGAGTCCTCGACCGGCGTGTTCAGCGATTCCGTCGCCCTCGCCAAAGAGGCCAGGATCCAGAACCCGGACGCGCTAATCATGGTGGACGCCGTCACTTCCGCATTCGCGATGGACCTCAGAATCAAGGATATGGATCCTGACGCGCTCGTTTTCGGGACCCAGAAGGCCCTTGCACTTCCTCCGGGGCTCGCCATCATGCTCTGCTCCGAAAGGATGCTGGAGAAGGCCAAGACCGTCGAGAACAGGGGTTTCTACACCGATCTGCTCAAAATCAAGAAGCAGAGCGACGTCAGCTACGCTCTGACCACGCCGCCCGTCTCTCTGATGTACGGCCTGGATTACCAGCTGGACAAGGCCCTGAAGGAGGGAATGCCCGCGAGGTACAGAAGGCACCAGGAGATGGCCGACCTCGTCAGGAACTGGGCCGACAAGAAGCTCGCCGGAGTGTTCCCCGAGCCTGGGTACCAGTCCAATTCCATAGGGGTCCTAAACCGCGGGCCCGTGGACTATGATGCGCTCAATTCGAAGCTCAAAGCCAAGGGATACGAGATCTCCAACGGCTATGGCGAAGTGAAGGAGAAGACCTTCAGAATAGGCCATATGGGAGACGCCACCCCCGACGGCATCAAAAAACTGCTTTCCGCAATGGATGAGATATTGGAGGAATGAGAATGGTGAAGATCCTTGTTTCAGACCCCCTCTCCGATGAGGGGCTTGAGATCCTGAAGAATTCCGGCTATCCGGTGGACGTCAAAACCGGCCTTTCCGAGGACGAGCTGTGCTCCGTAATCGGGGATTACGAGTGCTTGATCATCAGATCCGGCACCAAGGTGACCGCGAAAGTCATCGACGCGGCCAAGAATCTCCGCATGATCGGGCGCGCCGGCGTCGGAGTGGACAACATAGATGTCCCTGCGGCGACCGAGAAGGGGATACTCGTCATGAACACTCCTTCCGCGAACATCCTGTCCGCCGCGGAGCACACCTGCGCCATGCTTCTTACGCTGGCCAGGAACATCCCCTTCGCCCACGAGTCCATGCACAAAGGCGAGTGGAAGAGATCCAAGTACACCGGGGTCGAGCTCAACGGCAAGGTCCTGGGAATCATCGGCGTCGGCCGCGTCGGCGGAGAGGTCGCCAAACGCATGAAAGCGTTCAACATGACCATGATCGGATATGACCCGTTCCTCCCCAAGGAGGTCGCGGACGCCATCGGCGTCAGGCTCACCACCCTCGAGGAAGTCATCACCACCGCCGATTTCATGACCATCCACACCCCGCTGCTCCCCGAGACCAGGAACATGATCTCCCTGGAGCAGTTCAAGATGATGAAGCCCAACGCGAGGATGGCCAACGTGGCCCGCGGAGGCATCGTCAACGAGGATGACCTTTACATCGCGCTCAAAGAGAAGATCATCGCCGGAGCCGCCTTCGACGTCTGGTGCAATGAGCCTCTGAACGACCAGGAGAAGAAGCTTCTGGAGCTGGACAACCTCGTCACCACCCCCCACCTCGGGGCATCCACCGTCGAAGCCCAGGAGAGGGTCGCGGTGGAGATCGCCGAGCACGCCGTCATGTACCTCAAGGACGACATAATCTCCAACGCCATCAACGCGCCCCGCGGGAAGCTGGACGCCGACACCGAGCCTTTCGTCGTCCTCGCGGACAGGATGGGAAGCCTGGTCCAGCAGACCGTCGGCAACCACCCCCTGAACAAGCTCGAGGTCAAATACTGCGGCGCTCTGGCCGACAAGCCCACCAGGCTCCTCACGGTCTCCGCCGTAATCGGATACCTGAGGAACGTCATCGGCTCCGCCAACACGATCAACGCCCTCCCGATAGCCAAATCCAAGGGCATCGACGTCGTCGAGAGCAGCAACCCCGTCTCCACCGATTATGCGTCGGTCATCGAGATGAAGTTCGTCTCCGAGGGCAAAGAGCGCATCATCAGGGGTACCGTCATCGGCGGCCAGAACAGGCTCGTCGGATTCGACGAGTTCTCCTTCGACATCCCCTTCTACGGCAGGATGATGTTCGTCGGATACGATGACGCGCCCGGAGTGATCGGGATCGTCGGCAACAACCTCGGCAAAGCCGGGGTCAACATCGGCCAGATGTCCGTCGGAAGGTCCGGCAAGAAGGCGCTTATGTTCCTCACCGTCGACCACGACGTCACCCCCGGCCTGGCATCCGCCATCGCCAAGGAAGTCGGAACCGATGACGTCAGGTATGTTCGCTTCACGGAGTGATCCAATTGGGAATACTGACCGTCGACGACCTTACGAAAGCCATCAGCAACGGGATAGATGGCGGCCGCGGGATGGACGAGGAGGAGGCCTACGATCTGGCCCACCGCGTCCTCAATTTCTTCGGCTACTCGGACAGGATAATAGACAACGTCCTCGAATCCCAGGATCGCGGCGCTTTCTACATGCTGGAGGACGCCCGGATCCTCAGCACCGAAAGGGAGGAGACCACTCTCTACGACGGCAGGGAATGGAGGATACACTACTGGCTGTTCAACAGGGACGCCATCGACAAGCTCATCCGCGGCGAAGACAGGTCCGACGATGGGCAGAGCGAGGAAGCCAACGTCTACGACCAGCTTCCTCCTGAGGCATGGGACGCCCTCAAAACCCTCGGCAAACCGGATGCATGAGCCTTTTTCCGTACGGGTTCCGCCCCGGCCAGGCGGAACTCGTGCATTTCATCGATTCAGCGGTCCGCGAAGGGAGGTCCGCCGTCATAGAGGCGGGCACGGGAACCGGCAAGACCATAGCTTCCCTCTGCGGGGCATTGCCTTTTGCTTTAGAGAAAGGTATCAAGGTCATCTATCTGACCCGCACCAAATCCCAGCAGCTCCAGATAGCCAAGGAAGCCGCGGCCATCGGGAACGGTGTTCTTTGCGTCCCTCTGCGCGGAAGGTCTTGGAGGTCCTGCCCGATGATGCGCGGAGACCCCGAGCTCGAAAGCGGAACCCCTGAGGAACTGTCCAGGCTGTGCTCCGAATACAAGAAAGCGGATAGCGGCGGGGAACGCCACTGCCCATATTATTCCAAAACCCTGGATGAAAATCTGGGCCGCTGGGCGGCGATACTGAGGGAGTCTTCCCCGGATCCTGAGGAATTCTCGGCCATGTGCGAATCTGCCGGGGTATGCCCATATGAGCTCCGTAAGCTCCTGCTCCCGATGGCCGACGTGATAGTCGCGCCATACCCCTTCGTGTTCGTCCCGGGGGCTCTGATGGCCTTGGAGACCTGGATGGGGACGCCATTGAGCGAGACTGTGATGATAGCCGACGAGACCCACAATCTGCCGGGCTATCTGAGGGATGCCCAGACCATATCCATGTCGGCATCAACTTTGGCGAGAGCGGAGAAGGAGGCGGAAGCCAACGGGAATCCGTATCTCCATGGGGACATCCGCGCCAAAGACATCATTTCCGCGATAGGCAAGGCGCTTTCCGACGCATGCAGAGAATATATGGTGGATGATGACGGCATCCTTCCCCCGTATTTTCTGGAAGAGGAGCTTATGGAAATCCTCGGGGCGCCGTCGGCATCCATTTTCAGAGCCATCTCTGCGATGTTTGCCATAGGGGAGAGCATAGCCGAGAGAAGGAAGCAGGCCAAGCGCCTACCGCGCTCTTACATGAGGTCTTTGGCGGCATTTCTGCAGTCCTGGATGGAGGACGACGGCGGGATGGGAGTGAAGCTGATCGCCGATCCCGGCAACCCTATGTTCCAATCATACTGCATGGACCCGTCCCCTGCGGCCTGGCCGCTCAACGAATGCCGCTCATCCATACACATGTCAGGGACTTTGGAGCCGTTGGATGCATACATCGAGGAGATGGGCCTTTTCGCTCCGCTGAAGATGTCGCTGGGAAGTCTGTTCCCTCCGGAGAACCTTCTCACGCTGTATTCGGACGAGGTCTCCATGGGGTATGAGGACCGTTTCCGCGAGGAGAACTATCGCAGGACAATGGATCTGATATACGAGACCGTAACAGCCGCCAACGTCAATGCGGCCGTGTTCTTCCAATCCTACGGGGTGATGGAGCGCATGATCGGCGACGGATTGGCGGAGCGCATCGGCAGGGAGGCTTATTACGAGCGCCAAGGAGCGCCGCAGGAGGAGCTGATGTCCGTGGTGGAGGCTTTCCGCGCATCAGATCGCGGTGTGCTGTACTGCGTCCTCGGCGGGAGGATATCGGAGGGCATAGATTTCCCGGGAAGGGCGATGGAATTGGCGGTCATAGTCGGGGTCCCTTACCCCAGGCCGACGGCGAAGCTCCGCGCGCTGAAGCGTTATTACGACCTGCGCTTCGGGGATGGGCGCCTTTTCGCGTCCGCGGCTCCCGCTTCCAGAAAGATGAGGCAGGCCATAGGGAGGCTGATCAGGTCGGAGGCGGACCGCGGCGCGGCGGTGATCCTTGACCGCAGGGTCGTCTCTCTGAATGGCATCGGCGCCAAGCTCTCCGACGATGTGCCCGGCGACGTGGCTGTTTTTTTTTCGGGGCGGCCCGGGGAACCATACGTTAACGCTATAAACTACAAATCATAACCCACCCGCATGGAAATCGCTGTGGACGACGCCGTCATCGAATTGATCAAAAAAGAAGGCTGCGACTACCGCGTCTGCACCGCGTGCATGGGGCCCGCGCTCGTCCCCATCAGCGTCAAGGCGCCAAAAGATTCCGACATCAAGATCCCAGTCGGCGACAATACTCTTTACATCTCCAGGGTTCAGGCGATGTACATCGACCGTGTCACCATCGATATGCTCTATGAAGACGAGGATATCGACGCCTGCCCCGCATTCTATCCCAGACGCAACATAAGCGCCTGATTCCGGGTCCAGGCCGTCTCAGATGATGGGGACGGCTTGGCCCGCAGCTTCTTCGGCCAGCTTTTCGAGGTCTATGCCGAAGGACTCTATCCTTTTCGGATCGGCGGCCACCGTTACTCTATGTGGCACTATCGTGCATCCCGTCGAAGGGGAGATCGAGATGTCGAAGGTCCCGATCTCGCGGGCTATCGATATTATCTCATTTTTGTCCAGGCCTATAAGGGGCCTTACGATGGGGATTCTCATCCCGCTGAACTCCGCGCGGATGTTCTTCAGAGTCTGGGAGGCCACCTGGCCGAGGGAATCGCCCATTATTATCGCGTTGGCGCCTATTCTCTCGGCGAATCTGCCGGCGGTGAATTGCATGGCGCGCTTGCACATGACGCATTGGTAATTGCTGTCGCAGAAGTCGTGTATGGCCGTCTGGGAGGGCCCGTGGGGGGCGGAATACAGCGGGAATTCCTTTCCTGTGTATTTCCTGAGCTGCTCCGCTATGGCCTTGACGTTTTTCAGGGCTCTGTCATCGCAGTATGGGCTGTTGTCCATGTGCAGCAGAACGACTTCCGCTCCGGCCTTCGCCATGAGGTAGGATGCCACGGGCGAGTCTATCCCGCCGGAAAGAAGGGACACCGCTTTCATGTCAGAGAACCACGTCGCCGTAGTCGTCGGCGAGCTTTCTGGAGGTGGAATATCTGCATTCGGGGCAGTAGAGGCCGTCGCCTTTCCTCTCCAATTCGGTCTTGCATTTATAGCAAAGGGATCTGATCACGCCGAGATGGTCGTCTTTGGTAGTGAGCTGGAGCGAAGGCTTCACGCCGGTGACTTTGGCTCTGATATAGTCGCCTTTCCTGAGCTCTTTGGAGACGTCATCGGTGTATTTGGGGGAGATCTTGGAGACGTGGATGGTAGCGTAGGTCTCGCATCCGAGCCCTCTTTCGGTCCCGTCTTTGGCCACCACATCGGCCGTAGCCATGGTGTTCCTGATGTCCGCCACTATCGCGTATACTATGTCTCCCTCAGCGAGGATGTTGGGCGGGTTGGGCGTGATCACCCTGGCGACGCAATCTTTGTCGTCCAATTCGAGGAAACCTATCTGGGACGCATAAACTATGCCATTCTCCGCGAACGTGCCATCGGATGCGAGGTATTCCTCCTCAACAGCGACCTCATCACCCGGAAAAACCATTTCTGAATCTGCCATCATGTTCACCTTATATTGACGACAGCGACGTCAATCGTCTTCTTCGTCTTTGTATGGAATGAAAACACATGAGGGATTTCGTACTTATAGATTTTATAAGACCGTACCGTGCGCCCCTTCTTCCCGCAGTATTCCTTCACGAATCCAAGGGTCTCCAGCATATGGATGGAATACACGCATTCCGCCAGTTCCATGGCCTTATCCAGAAAGGGGCGGTCGGCATTCCTGTTCTGGCAGCCGAACGGGGGATTCATGACCACAGTATCCGCCATCTCTTTCACTTCTTCCACATCGCTGAGGATGAAATCGACGTCCGCGCCCATGGATGCGGCATTCCTGCGCGCGGTTTCCAGGGCCTTCTCCGATCTGTCGAATCCTATCGTCATGCCTGCGCCCATGAGGGAAGCCCCAATCGAAAGCATTCCCGTGCCGCATCCGAGGTCTACCACCTTCATCCCGGCGATGTCTCCGCTGCGGTAAGCGTCGAAGATGATGTCGGCGGCGATCGTCGCGGGCGTCATGTACTGCTCCAAAGAGGGGCCCGGGGATTCGAATCCCTCCACTTTCTGCAGGCTGATCTCCAGATCCTTCTTCTTCATTGTGCGCATCCCTCCCCGCAGGCGAATCGGCCTCAGATTTCCATCGTTCGGATTCGTGTGCGCCCTTAAATAGGTGTCCAGAAGCTTGCGGGACGATAAACTGGTTCATCCAACTTGAGCCTGAAACATGTTAGACAACATTAAATATCATGTAAAGCTAATAGGGGCTCCAGAATAAAGTCGCTGGGTAGCAGATGCCAGCGGCGGTATTCGATCCCAAACCGCTTCCGGGCGCGGTCCCCTTTAGCCGTGCCCGACTTTTTTGTGCATAGCTTCCAGCGATTGCGAAAGTCCCTTTAACGATGAAGCGATTCTTACGGTGCATACATGAGTATGGCAGCCTCGAAAGAGGGGGTATACTATTGTCCAAAGTTCGCAGAGCGATAATAAGTGTCTCTGACAAGGATGGGATCGTGGATTTCGCAAAGTCCCTTTCCTCTCTCGGAGTAGACATAATATCAACGGGTGGAACGTACAGGCTTCTGAAAGAGAATGGGATCGCGGTCACGGAGGTATCGGACCTCACCGGATTTCCTGAGATGCTCGATGGGCGCGTAAAAACCCTGCATCCCAAAGTCCACGCCGGAATCCTCGCTCGCAGGGACATCCCCGAGCACATGCAGGCGATAAAGGAGAAAGGAATCGAGCCGATCGACATGGTTGTCATCAACCTCTATCCTTTCAAGCAGACCGTCCTCAAGGAGAACGTCTCTTTCGAGGACATCGTCGAGAACATCGACATCGGCGGGCCCAGCATGATCCGCGCGGCCGCCAAGAACTGGCAGTCCGTGGCCGTCGTGACTTCTCCGTCTCAATATGGGGATATACTCGGCCAGCTCAAAGAATCCGGCGAGCTCTCGGAGGACCTCCTCGGGAGGCTGATGGCCGAGGCTTTCGTCGTCACCGCCAATTACGACGCGATGATAGCATCCCGCATGTACCCCCGCTTCTGCCAAGGGTTCCCGGAATCTTTCCCCATCCCGTTGGAGAAAGTGGAAGACCTCAGGTACGGCGAGAATCCCAACCAGTCCGCGGCGTTCTACAAAGATCCGTTCACCCCCGGAACAACCGTCGCCAAGGCGGAGCAGCTCCACGGGAAGCAGCTCTCTTACAACAACATACTGGATCTGGATAAGGCGCTCGACATCTGCATGGATTTCGAGAAGCCAACCGCGGTCGTCATGAAGCATACCAACCCATGCGGACTGGCTTCCGCCGGGAACATCTACGACGCCTTCATGACCGCTTACAATGTGGATCCCCTGTCCGCTTTCGGGTGCGTCATATGCCTCAACAGGAACTGCGACGTCGCCACCGCCCAGGAGATCTCCCAGCATTTCGTCGAAGCCGTCATCTGCCCCGATTACGAGCCCGGGGCGGCCGAGATCATGGAGGCCAAGAAGAACATCCGCCTCCTCAGGACGAATTCTCCCATCTGCCCCTCCGCCAAGCACAGGGAATACAAGATGAAGAAGGTCCAGGGCGGGATGCTCGTGCAGACGGACGAGGATGTTGCCATCGATCCGAAGAACCTCAAAGTCGTCACCAACCGCGCCCCGACCGAGACCGAGATAGCCGCGCTGATGTTCGCCTGGAAGCTTGCCAAGCACGTCACCTCCAACGCCGTCGTTTACGTCAGGGAAGAGCGCGCTGTCGGTATAGGCGCAGGCCAGATGAGCCGCGTGGACTCCGCAAAGATAGCGACGATGAAGGCCAACGAACCCACCAAAGGGTGTGTCATGGCTTCTGACGCATTCTTCCCTTTCAGGGACGGCGTCGATGAAGCAGCTTCGGCAGGCGTCACTGCCATCATCCAGCCTGGCGGAAGCATCAGGGACCAGGAAGTCATCGACGCCGCCAACGAGCACGGCATGGCGATGGTCTTCACCGGCTGCCGCGTGTTCAGGCACTGAAAACCAAGGGCGGGGCCAATTCCCGCCCATTTTTCGCTCAGAACGCATGGCCGGAGTTTAGGGCTCTTTCCGCAGACATTTTGCGGTTTCAGGTAAGATATGCCGTCGATTTCGGGCGGACTGCATTTTACCATCGGAAAAGTCATTGAATTTTGAGCAGTGCGGGTGTCGCGATGCGAGTTGCAAACCACTCAGATTTCAATAATCAAAACGATGGCCACATCAGCGCATGGAAGGCGAGTTCATTTCCGGGATGATTGACCCGCATCTTCCGTGCGAGATGACGGTGTATTGGAATAACTATCGGCTGTCTGTTGCATTGAAAGCCGTTCTCCGCTTCGGAAAAGATATCGATGTCGACAGATGGCGGGATCAGCTCGTTCTGTCGTCCATCACGGCTTCCAGATCCTCCGGGATGATCGGCTTGCCTTCGGCCTTTCTCTTCATGTGTCCCCCGGGGCCTCCGCGCGCGATCCTGGCTTTCTCGATGCACTCGGGGTCATCGCAGACGAACGCGGCATAGATGATGTTCTTGCAGGTTTTCCCGCAGAATTCGCACGTATAATCTTCGGGGTTGATAGGCATGCCACGCAAATCGTGGGCCGCGGATATAGACTTTTGTCGGGTCAAATGATGGGAGGGGAAGGTTCCCCCGCCCAGATCAGGAAAAGCAGAGTTTGAAAACGACGGGGCCTTGCGGGCGCTGGGCGCGATCCAATATCGCGACGTCCGCTTTGCCCACGTAATCGGCGATGTTCTCCGCGGTTATTCCGCCGCAGGCTTCGACTATGATGCGGTCTGAGACCTTCTTGGCGGCGTCAAAGACATCCGCCACGCCTTCCGGGCCGAGGTCCAGGGCTCTGATTATGTCGGCCCCTCCTTCCGCCGCATCCGCAGCTTCCTGGGCGTTTACGACTTCTATTGCCTTCTTGACCGCGACAGAAGCCTTCGAGACGCGCTCCATAGCGTTTCTGACGCTTCCGCAGACGGATATGTGCTCCCTTCTGAGGAAAACGATGGAGTCCAGGCCGGATGCGTGAGGGTCTCCCCCTCCGATGGCCACAGCTTTCATCTCGAACCCGGAGAATCCGGGGATCGAAGGGATCGCCGCGACTCTGATCTTCCCATCAACGGCTCTGACCGCGTCCGATGCGCATGTGGCTATCCCGCTCATGATGGACAGGAATCCCAGGGCGGTCCTTTCTCCGGCAAGGATTTTGGCTACGGGTCCGGACACAGACATGACGCGGGATCCAGCGCGGATCCTATCTCCTTCTTTCGCCAAAGGCTCCGCGTCTCCCTCCAAGTACGAGAACACATCCGATGCTTCGTCGATCCCGGCGACTACGGCGTCCTCGCAGCAGATTATGTGGGCCATGCTGCGGGAATCGGGTATGTCAAGCCTAGAGGTCAGATCGAACCTTCCCACGTCGGCTTTCAGGAACGCGGAGGGATCCATCGGCCTCAGACCTCCAGATGGAACTCTTTTCCGGTCTCCGGAAGTATGACGTTGTAATCTGACAGGTCCGGGAGGAAGAGGTCCCTGTTGTCCGAATGCATTATGATGACGTTGTCGGGGTCGCATCTTTCTATGAAGCTGACGATCTGGCTGTGGTCGGCGTGCGCAGAGAAATCGTATTTCTGGACTTCGCATTCGATCTTGCAGATCTCGTCGTCGATGTTCACGCAGCCCTGCTCGAGAAGCATCCTGCCGTTGGTGTCCTCCGCCTGGTATCCGACGAGCAATATGGCGCTCTTGGGATCGTCCTTGATGGCCTTGAGGTACCCGAGGATCGGCCCCCCATCCAGCATCCCGCCCGTGGTGACTATGATCTCGCCCTTCTTCGCCTCGTTCCTGGTGTATCCGTTGGTGACCTCGTTGAAGCGCTTCCTGGCGGATCTGAGGACACCGGGCTCCCTGAGATACTCGTCGTATCTTAGGAACAGGTTGGTGACTTTCCTGCCCATGCCGTCGACCCACATGTCGTAGCCGAGGTTCTTGAGCAGGACCATTATCTCCTGGGTCCTTCCGACCGCGAAGCAAGGGATGAGAACTTTCCCTCCGCGCTCGATGACCTCCCTGATCTTGTCGAGGAAGTTCCTTTCGGTCTCTTTCCTCGGCGGGTGGTTGCGGCCTCCGTAGGTCCCCTCTATGAAAAGGTTGGTGCAGTCCGCGGGTTTGGCGCCTTTGACGAGCTTCTGGGCCTCGGTGTGGATGTCTCCGGTGTAAAGTGTCTTGACGTCCTTCTCGAACTCGAACATCGCGGCTCCGGGTATGTGCCCCGCGTCGATCATCGAGATGTCGATGTTGTTGAGCGTTATGGTGTCCCCGAATCTCATCGGGACGACGGCATCCATCGTTTTTTTGATGTCGATATCGGTATACGGCTGCACGTAGCCCTCTGCTTTGGCGATTTTCAGGGTGTCTTTCATCATGAGCTCCCCGATCTCGGCGCTGAGGGGCGCGGTGAACAGCTTGCAGTCATAGGTTCCGCACACCTGCGGGAGCATCCCGCTGTGGTCGAGGTGCGCGTGGGTGAGGAAAACGTAGTCTACTTTCGGCGCCGGAAGCGGGAACTCCGGCGGTTTGGTGGGGCTCAGCCCGTATTCCACCAGGAATGAGCTCCCTTTGGCTTCCATTGTCATCCCCATGCGGCCTACCATATCGGCTCCGCCGAGGAATCTGAATTTCATGTCCATGTCAGTGATCTCCTTTTCGTATGCCTCCGCTTGGGGAGGGCTTTGTGAAGGGAAGCCTCATGGCGTCCCCTTGACAGTGATGATGACGCAGGGCCTGCCGCCCTACATTATAAGGATGGCACTCTATCGGAAGCATATATTTTTATGTTGCTGTTCTTGCTTCCGACGGTCTAGGTCGGGGTCAGAAGGGCAAAAAAATGGGAATGGGGGCCGCAACCCCCGGTTTTTCTCAGGATACGAGCTTCAGGACGGCGGAGGTGCCGGCGAACATCTTTCCGCCGAGGTTTTTGGCGGTCGCTGACAGCGCGGCCGTCCCCTTCATGAATTTGATGCCGTTGAAGGCATTGGAGCCCACGTCCGTCAGATCGGCCGAGAAAGATGCGAAGGAAAGGCCCGTGCATCCGCCGAAGGCATAGGAGCCGATGGTCTTGGCGCTCGGGATCTCCAGGACCGTGATCTTGCTGCATCCGTAGAATGCGTAGGAGCCTATGTTTTCGGCCGAGAACATCCAGACCGCTCTGAGCGCAGCGCAACCGGCGAAGGCTTTGTAACCTATGGACTTGACTTCCCCCAGATCGGCTGTCGAAAGCGTCTTGCAGTTGAGGAAGGTCTGGTCGCCAATCGAGGTGACGCCGGCGGAAAGCTTCCAAACAGATACCGACGCCGGAACGGTGAGGCTCTTCAGGCCTGTTTTGTAGCCCGTCACGGAAACTTCGTATGGAGTCACGGATGTCACTGTATATGTGAGGGAGCCTATGGTGACGCTGGTGCCTACGGGCGCCTTAGCGCACATATTGCCGCCTGACATGATGAATGTCTTGCCGGCAAGATTGGATGCGGTCGCGGTTATTGCTTTGCCGTCCTGGTAGAACTGCAATTTGCCGAAGGCGGACGAACCCACAGAATTCAGATTCTTGGAGAACACTATGGACGTTATCGCGTCGTCCCCGTAGAAAGCGTAGGCGCCTATGCTCTGGCAGGAAGAGAACGTTATCGACTTCAGTGCCGTGCAGTTGGCGAAAGCCTTCATACCGACGGTCGGGGCGCTTATCTTCACGGTGATAATGGTGGAGCAGTTGGCGAAAGCCTTCTCAGCCACGGAACTCACCGTGAATGTCGCGCCGCTGAAGGCGACGGTCGCAGGTATGACCGGGTTCTTGATGCCTGAGACGTATCCGACGGCATTAACCGTGGCAGGGTTCAGGGATTCGACTTTGTATTTGATGCTGGAGGAGGTGAATTCGGTTCCCAGAAGGATTGCTGGGCCGTTGAAGAGCTTGCCTCCGGAGCCGGTGAAAGTCTTTCCGGCGAGGTCTTTGGCAGCGGACACGGCCTTTCCGTAGTCATAGAACTGGATCTTGTTGAACGCGGCAGTTCCTATGGATGCCAGGCCCTTTGCGAACGTGACCGAGGTGAGCGCATCGCAGCTGAAGAATGCGTATGCGCCGATATTGGTCACGGATGTGAGCTTCACCGTGGCTAAGGCCGCACAGTTGGCGAATGCCTTCTGCATCACCGTAGGCGCGGATATTGAGGCGGAAGTTAGTGTCGGGCATCCGTAGAATGCCTTTTCGCCAACGGATTCCACCGCGAACGATTGGCCATTGTATGTGACGGAAGCAGGTATCGAAGCGGTCTTGATCCCGGATACGAACCCGGTTGCGTTCGCTTTGGCAGGGCTGACGGAAGTGACGGTGTATTTCACGCTGCTTACAGTGAACTCGGTTCCCACCGATATGGCGGACCCATAGTACAGCTTCCCTCCGGAGCCGGTGAAGTTCTTCCCAGCAAGATTCTTGGCAGCGGCGGTTATCTGTTTGCCGCTGTCATAGAACTGGATCTTGTTGAACGCCGCGGTCCCGACGGACGCCAGGCCCTTTGCGAACGTGACCGAGGTGAAGGCGTCGCAGCTGTAGAACGCATAAGCTCCGATATTGGTCACAGAGGTGAGCTTGACCGTGGCCAGGGCAGAGCAGTTGGCGAATGCCTTCTGGCCTATCGTCGGGGCGGCTATGCTGAGCGTATTGAGGGTGGTGCATCCGTAGAACGCTTTCTCGCCCACGGATTCCACCGCGAACGATTGGCCATTGTATGTGACGGAAGCAGGTATCGACGCGGTCTTGATCCCGGATACGAACCCGGTGGCGTTGGCCTTGGCCGGGCTGACGGAAGTGACGGTGTATTTCACGCTGCTTACAGTGAACTCGGTTCCCACCGATATGGCGGACCCATAGTACAGCTTCCCTCCGGAGCCGGTGAAGGTCTTTCCGGCGAGGTTCTTTGCTGTGGACACGGCCTTTCCATTGTCGAAGAATTGTATCTTGTTGAACGCCGCGGTCCCGACGGACGCCAGGTTCTTGGCGAATGTGACCGAGGTGAAGGCGTCGCAGCTGTAGAACGCATAAGCTCCGATATTGGTCACAGAGGTGAGCTTGACCGTGGCCAGGGCAGAGCAGTTGGCGAATGCCTTCTGGCCTATCGTCGGGGCGGCTATGCTGAGCGTTTTGAGGGTGGTGCATCCGTAGAACGCCTTCTCTCCCACAGAAACGACGGCCAGGCTATGGCTCTTGTAGGTGACCGAGGCGGGAATCGAGGCGGATGTTATGCCCGATACGAATCCTGTCACCGAGGCCTGATCGGGATTCACGGATGTCACGGTGTATTTGAGGTTTCCAACGGTGAACTCGGTGCCCGCATCGAAGTCCAGCTTCTGCCAGACGGCATAGAGCGTCGTGTTATTGTTTATAGTGAACGTCTTGGTCCCGTTGGTAGTGTATTTCGCTGTCGTGGCGCTCTTGCTGTCTGACCATCCGACGAATGCGTATCCGGTTTTTGACGGGACTTTGTCGAACAGCACGGTGACCTTATCGCCGGGCGCGTAGGTCGATCCTGCCGGGACGTTGTTGGATCCTCCGTTCGAATTGTAGTTGACGGCATATCCGTCCATGCTGAATGTGCAGCTGGCGGTGGTTATCAGGGAAGTCCCCGATCTTATCAGGGCATCGACTCTGTACATGCCGGTGGAGTATCCGTACATGGAGCTCGACGAGGAGGCAGTGAAGTTTCCGCTAGAATCTGTGGTGAACGTGCTGTTGATCGTGGATACGTGCACCAGATCCGCAGCTCTGTATATCCCGTACTCCACGTTGTACGTCCCGCGGCTGAGCTTCCCGGAAAGGGTGAGGTCGACGTTGGATCCGGAAGTTGCCGCGTCCAATTCCAAGTTGTATGAGTCTCCGGAGAACTGGATCGAGACGTTTCTGATCCAGATTATCCATCCGCTCACAGTTTCATAGTTGTAAACATAGTAGGTATGGCCCTTCTTCAGATATTGGCCGTCTATTGCCACCGTAGACGTGCTCCATTCGCCGTCGGATCCGTGGAGGTATTGCTGCTGGAAGTCCACCGCAGTGCCGTCTGTGACGTCCTTGAGCCGGATGACGTCTCTTTCGCCGGATTGCTCATCGACATCGTAGGAATAGATGGTGAGGACGGCATTCTCCGGCGCGAATCCCATGACGAATTTTCCGATCTTCGCGTGTCCATTGGATTCTATGTATATGTCGGCGTCATTGTCCGCATAGCCTGTCTTTCCGCTGTCGAACAGCAGATATGATCCAGGTTTGTTGATGTTCACGGCAGTCAGCTTCGAGTCCGTTTCGTATACCAGAGTCATCTCCGCAGTGAAGCTGCCGGTTGTGGTTTCGTAATATTTTGCTGTGACGTAGTATGTTTCGCCTTCATCAGCATAGAATTGGAGTTTGAAGTTTCTGCCGTCGCCGCCATCATCGTTGTATTGCAAACGATTTCCTTGAGAGTCATAGAGGTATCCGTAAGTATCTTCGTTGCCGTGCGATTGGAAAGCGAATACGCCGTCTCTGTCAGCCACGAATCTGTACGTCTTTTCTTCTTCTGCCGCAGCGATGTTCACGTTCACGGTCTGGCCGGTTTTGACGTCCCCCGTTACCGCCGGAATCGACGCTCCCAATGCCGTCTCCTGGCTTTGGGTCTCGCCATATGTATCAGCATCTTCCGATGATACAATCAAAGCCGCTGATGCGACGAGAGCCAAAGCGAACATCGCGATCAATGCCGTTTTCCATCTCATTTATTCATCTCCCGTTTAGTAATGCCGTCCGCGCGTCCGGCGCGATGCGCATGTTGTTCTGTTACCGGTCCGCGGAGGTACGCTCCCCTCTTCGGCCTTGCTATGCAGTATGCAGATTTATACGAATTGCTAATCGGCAAGAATTAATCGTATATCAAAACGTGCGGCGTCCTATAAGGGATTGTCCCCGATATAGCGACGGCTTTTCCGCATCATCCTCAGGCCTCGCCTGCGGGAACGCATACGTCGGGCACCAAACATTTCTGGACTCCTAAATGAATGTGATAAGCCCGTCCATCCGCGTTTTTCCGGGCAGAATCCATCCAAAAGCGCCATCGTCCGGAAAATAACGGAGAAAAAGGCTCAGCAGAGGCATCTAATCGCGGATGCAATAACCGTCGGAAAATCAGTTTCAGAGTTATTCTCGATATAACTATATACGGACAGTCAATGAGGAAAAAAGAGGCTGTTAAATTGTTTTGCCCAGTATGCGGATCGATGATGTCCCCGAAAGATGGGGTTTATACATGCAATGGTTGCGGCGCTACGAAGGACGTTTCCGGGAAATCCGAGATCATAACCACATCGTCAAGAGACAAGGAGATAACCGTCATCTCCGAGGAAGACACCATAACTCTTCCCAAGACGCATGTGCTGTGCCCCCAGTGCAAATATACGGAAGCATACTACATGATCAGGCAGACGCGCGCGGCGGATGAGCCTGAGACCATGATCTACCGCTGCTGCAAGTGCAATCACAGTTGGAGAGAGTACTGAGGGGATTGGGATATGGCCGGGACTGTACAGTACGGCGGAGGCGGGGATGCGCCCCATTTCTGCGCGGAGATAAAATCCGAGACGCTCAAAGGTCTCGTCAACATCATTTCTGCCATCGTGGATGAGGTGAAGTTCACCATAACCCCCGAGGGCATGACTCTGAAGGCGGTGGATGCAGCCCACGTCGCCATGATAGAGATCAACGTAGACAGCGGCGCTTTCGAATCATATGCCGCCGAGGAATGCGAGATAGGATTGGACCTCGACAAGATCAAGGGCGTGCTCAAGCTCGCATCCGGCGTGGATATCATCAGGATGGAGCAGGACGCAGACAAAGGGAGGCTCATATTCAGGGTCGGAAACATCACGAGGGCCATGACGATCCTCGACACCTCAAGCCTCAACGACCCCAAAGTCCCCGATCTGCATCTGAAGTCTTCAATAGGGATATCCATCGACGAGCTCAAGAAAGGGATCAGCGCGGCCGACGCGATATCAGACCACATAACGATGAGGGCCAATTCCGAAAGGTTCGAGCTCTCATGCGAGGGAGACACCGATTCCGTCACCCTTCGCGTCGACAAACCCAACCTCGCGAGCCTGGACGCCGACGACGAGGTCTGCAGCATGTTCCCGCTCGATTATTTCTCGAACATAGTCAAGGCAATCCCCAATGGGACAGTCATCAACATAGAGTTGGACAACGACTATCCGGTAAAGCTTCTATTCGGCATCGCAGGCCAGCATGTATCTGTGAATTATCTTCTGGCGCCGAGGATAGAGAGTGAGTGAAATGGTTGAACGCAGCGTATCGGAACTCGAGACAATCGCCAACAAGCTCAGGCTGCATGTCATAGAGATGACATACGCGGCATCCTCTGGGCATCCTGGGGGATCGCTGTCATCCGCGGATCTGATGTCTGCGCTATATTTCCGCGTTCTGAATCACGATCCCAAGAATCCGTCTTGGGACGGCAGGGACAGATTCGTGCTATCCAAAGGCCATGTCGCTCCCATCCTTTACGCGGCTCTGGCCGAATCCGGGTATTTCCCCGTGGAAGACCTCATAACTCTCAGGAAGATCGGCTCCAAGCTTCAGGGGCATCCCGTCCGCGGGAAGGTGCCCGGAGTGGAGATGTCCACCGGATCCCTCGGCCAAGGGCTCAGCATGTCCTGCGGGATCGCTTTGGCGGGGAAGATGGACGGGAAGGACTACAGGACCTTCTGCCTGCTCGGGGACGGAGAGCTCCAGAGCGGCCAGAACTGGGAGGCGGCGATGTTCGCCAGCCAATACGGATTGAACAGGCTCATAGCGTTCGTGGACAGGAACCGCCTTCAGATCACCGGGAACACCGAGGACGCGGTAGGTCTGGATCCCCTCCCGGAGAAGTGGCGGGCATTCGGCTGGAACGTGTCGATCATCGACGGCCACAACATACGCGAGATAATCGAGGCTGTGGACAAGGCGTCTTCATCCAGGAAGAAGCCCACGGTAATAATCATGAACACAGTCAAAGGGAAGGGCGTTTCGTTCATGGAGAACAACGCCGGGTTCCACGGCAGGGCCTGCAACGCCGAGGAATACGCCAAAGCCGTCGCAGAGCTCAGAGAGGCGATCCAATGACCAAGAACCTCGCCCAGCGCAATTATTACGGCAAAGCTCTGGCGGAACTCGCATCCAAGAGGGATGACATCGTCGTCCTCGACGCGGATCTGGCCGGATCCACCAAGACCTCCGATTTCAGGAAGGCCGCCCCGGAAAGGTTCGTGGAAGTGGGGATCGCGGAGCAGAACATGATCGGCATCGCGGCAGGGCTGGCGGCCTCCGGGAAGACCGCTTTCGCATCCACGTTCGGGGTTTTCGCCTCCGGCAGATGCTGGGAGCAGATCAGGCTTGCCGTCGCCTATCCCAAGCTCAACGTGAAGATCGTCGCCACCCACTGCGGGATAAGCGTGGGAGAGGACGGTGCATCCCATCAGGCTCTGGAGGACATGGCTATCATGCGCGCCCTCCCGAACATGGTCGTGATCTCCCCTGCGGATGCCTACGAAGCGTATGCCGCCACCATGGCCATCGCCGATTACGACGGCCCCGTGTACATGAGGATGGGCCGCGCGGAGTTCCCCACCATAACCAAGGAGGGAGAAGCCTTCCAGATCGGCAAAGCCAAGGTCCTGAGGGAAGGATCCGATGTCACGCTCATAGGGTGCGGCCAGATGGTCTCATCCTGCTTGGAAGCCGCGGAAATCCTCGCCAAAGAGGGGATCGAAGCGGAGGTCATCAACATGGCCACCATAAAGCCGCTGGACAAAGATGCCGTCATAGCTTCCGCGAAGAAGACCGGATGCTGCGTCACCGCAGAGGAGCACAGCGTGATCGGCGGGCTCGGATCCGCGGTCGCGGAATGCCTCTGCTCTTCGGCATGCGTGCCTCTGGAGATGGTCGGGACCAAGGATACCTTCGGCGAATCGGGGGCTCCGGCGGACCTTCTCGTCAAATACGGCCTCACCGCATCGGACATCGCGGCGGCGGCCAGGAAATCGGTTTCAAGAAAGGTGAAAGCATGAAGATTTTCATAGACACTGCTAATCTGGACATGATAAAGGAGATCAACAGCTGGGGGATCCTGGACGGAGTCACCACCAACCCGAGCCTGATCGCCAAGGAAGGCGTCGACGTCAGGACCCGCGTCAGAGAGATCGCCGAAATCGTCGACGGCCCCGTTTCCGCAGAGATCATGTCGATGACCGCCCCCGAGATGATCGCCGAGGGCCGCGAAGTCGCGAAGATCCACCCCAACATCAACATAAAGCTCCCGATGTGCGTCGAGACCCTGAAGGCTACCAAAGTCCTCTCTTCCGAGGGCATCAAGGTGAACGTCACCCTCATCTTCTCCGCCCAGCAGGCCCTTCTCGCCGCCAAGGCCGGGGCCGCGTTCGTCTCGCCTTTCGTCGGCCGCCTGGACGACATCGGAATCTACGGATCCGATCTCGTCTCCCAGATCATGCAGGTCTTCCAGAACTACGGCATAACCACCGAGGTCATCGCCGCTTCCATCCGCGGCCCGCAGCACGTTCTCGACGCCGCCCTCGTCGGATGCGATATCGCCACCATCCCTTACGACACCCTCAAGAAGATGGTCAAGCACCCCAAGACCGACGAAGGAATCGCGAAATTCATCGAGGACTACGAGAAATCCAAGAAGAACTGAGGATCCCATGCTCGATGCCGTCATAGTGGGCGCCGGTCCGGCCGGAAGCGCATCCGCCCGCCTGCTTGCATCGAGAGGCTTTTCAGTCAGGGTCCTGGAGGATCACGGGTCCTCCGGGGTCCCGACCCAATGCGCCGGCCTGATCACCGAGGAGGTCGCCCGCATGTCCGGGTCTGATCCGGACGTTTTCAACACTCTGTACGGCGCCGAAGTTGTTTTTCCCGGCGGCAGAAGCGTCGAGGTGCGTTCCAAGAGCGCGAAGGCGATAGTGATAGACCGCGCCGATCTGGACGCCAAGATGGCCGCCGCCGCTATGGACGCAGGGGCCGATTTCTCCTACGGCAACCGCTATCTGTCGCATTCCGTGTCGTCCGGAGGCATCGAAGTCCGCTCAGCTTCCGGCGAATCCGGATGCAGGTCCTTGGTCGGGGCCGACGGGCATTCTTCGGCGGTCGCCATGTCTTTGGGGGACAACGGCCCGAAAGAGTACATCCGCGGGATCCAAGCCGACGTTTTCTCTGATTCCGATCTAGTCGACACCTTCCGCATACGCATCGGGAACCAGGTCGCACCTGGATTTTTCTCGTGGGAGATTCCGTGCGGGGATTTCGTCCGCGTCGGGCTTTGCGCATCATGGGCCGCGGGCCCTCCCTGGCCATATCTGAAGAGGCTTCTTTCCGAGCATTATCCGGGCGACAAAGTCAGATCCATGTACTGCGGGAAGATCCCTCTCGGAGGGCGCCGCACTACCTACGGGGAAAGGTGCCTTCTCATAGGGGACGCCGCCTGCCATGTGAAACCCGTATCCGGCGGCGGTCTTTATCCGGCGTTCAGAGCCGCGCCCATGCTGTCGGAGGTGCTTGCGTCTGCGCTGGAATCCGATGATCTGTCTGGGAAGAACCTTTCCCGTTACGAGAGGATGTGGATGGGCGATTTCGGGAAGGAGCTGAAACGGGCCTATTTCCTCCGCAAAAAGTATGCGCGCTTGGACGATCCAAAGCTCGACCTTGCTGGGGAGTACTGCTCAAGGGATGATGTGCGCTCGGCCCTCGACGCCATAGATCTGGACCATCCTGCCGATGTCATCCATGGGATGCTCCGCAAACCCTCCGCGATACCCGGGCTGATCTCGTTGGCGGCAAGGTGCCTGATATGAAGAGAGTGGTTTTCGCCAAGATAAGGTCGGAGGAGGCCGGCCCCATCATCCGCCGCCTGATGGACGAGGGTTTCGTCGACATCCACGCCAAGATTTCCAAAGACGAAGATTACCGCTATGTGCCGATACTTCCGGAGCGTCTCGGCGATGAGCCGGCGGCTTCGATGGAGCTGGTCGAGGGCGAGGCCCACACTTTGGACAGGAGGCCCCCTCAGGAGCGCATACGCGAGAGGCTGTCCTCGTATCCAGAACTGGAAGGCATGCTGCCAGAGAAGTGGGAATATGTCGGGGACATAGTCATAGTCCGCATGCGCCCCGAGTGCAGGCCTTATGGGAAGATCATCGGCCAGGCATATGCCGAAATCCTCGGCGCGAAGACGGTCTGCGCCGATGTGAGCGGGGTATCCGGCGAGTTCAGGCGGCCGAGCATGGAGATTTTATACGGCACGGACACCGAATCCGTCCGCCTGGAGAACGGGATCCGCTATGGTTTCGACGTGACCAAGGTCATGTTCGCCTCCGGAAACACCAACGAGCGCATGCGCATGAGGAATCTGGACTGCCTCGGCGAGACGGTGGTGGACATGTTCGCGGGAATAGGTTATTTCACGCTCCCTCTGGCTAAATTCTCAGGTGCCAGACGCGTGTTCGCATGCGAAAAGAACCCGGAATCGTATGGATTTTTGGTCCGCAACGTAAGGGACAACGGGCTGTCTGGTGTCGTAATCCCGATTTTGGGCGACAACAGGGACCTTCCCGGGAAAGCGTTCGCCGACCGCATATTGATGGGATACGTCCAGACGACGTCAGAATTCTTGGATGCCGCTTTGGGGATGATAAAGCCAGGCGGAATCCTGCATTATCACGACACGTTCTACGTGCATGAATATGAAGGCCGCATAAAGCAGATTTTCGATGGGAAATGCGGGGAGGACGGGTACGAAATCCTGTCGATCCGCGAGGTGAAATCTTTCGCCCCGTCCGTATCCCATTATGTCGCCGATGTTAGGGTCAGACCTTCTCACCGGAGCTGCATGCGATGAGGAACGTGTTCATCGCGTCCGCATATTTGCTTGCATCCGCATCCATCAGCGATCTGGCGAACGGCGCCAGATAATCGGCCAGACTTCTCTCCGAGGGGGTGAGCTTGGACGGCAGGTCGGTCACGCCGCACGCTATCAGGAACGAAGCCTCTACAGCGCGTATCTTCCCGTTCTTCATGCCTTTGGTCTTGGCCGCCTCTTCAAGCATCTTCTGCCCGCCGGCCTTGTATGCCTTCGCGAGTTTGTCTGCGGCGGAGGTGAACGGCCCCGGCCTCTTGAATTCCGGCAGCGCCGCGCTCACGTCGGCCGTCTGGAATCTGCTGCGGGCCGCCAAGAGAGTCGGGAGCGGCTGGTTTTTGGAGGCATCCCCAAGGAATTCCGCAGTTTTGGCATCGGTATACGCCGTAACGATTGCCTTCCAATCGCTTTCCCATATGGCGTTGAGGGCTTCCGATGCCTTCGGGTTTTTGAGGACGAGTCCTCTGGGGTTGTCCGTCAGGAACTTCTTCAGAGCTTCGATCTCGCACTCGTCACCAGTAAGCTGGGATACGAATTTCTCAAGGGAATCGCCGTAGTTCTCCGTCCCGATGACGTAGGTGGCCGTGCCGCTCCCTTTCAGATCCCCTACTTTTAATCTTTTTATAGATTCTATAAGAGCGGAATCGGTCGTCAGGCCGAGCATGTATTTCTTGAGGGCGTCGCCTTCGATCGGTTCGTAGTCCTTTTCCCCGGGCTTATGATACTTGTGCTTTATGCGGACGGCGAAGTCATCCAGCGGATCTGCCGCGGACATTCTAGATACCAAGTAAGTGAGGGTCGAGACGTTCTTTGCGCAGCCTTCGCAGATGCGAATGGTCTCCCCGAGGGATTTTATCTCTATCTCCAGCACTGCGGACGCGTCATGCCCGCACGAAATCCCGTCTTTGGGGAATTCGTAAGGCGTTTCCCAGAATGTGTCGCTGAGATAGTCTTCGGGCATGCTGGGCGCGTCGGAGCATACGACGTCGTCTCCGAAGGAATAGAGATGGAGCTTGTTTTTCTTGATGAAATCGTTGTACAGGAACATTCTGAGCTTAGGGTCAGTGTAATATTGGCACCCTATGAGTTTGTCCGCTTTCACCGTCCCTCTGACGGCGTAAGATACTGTGTCCCCGCCCGGGAGTTTGGCTGTCGCCAAGAGCGGGATGCTTCCGGCCGCCGAAAGGGACACGGTGCCCGCATAGGCGCGAACTATGTCGTCCCCGCCGAATTTGGAGGCCTCTTTGATCAGAGCATCGGGGTTGTCGATGATGTTCCTCAGGCCGGATATGCTTTTGAATGTCTTGTCGAAAGCGCATTTCCTGCAGTTCCCTGCGCAGGCGGGCCTGATTATGCCGGGGTTCTCCGCCAGAGTTCTGGAGCGGTCCAGAAGATCGTCTTCCAACCTTTTGGAGGTGTGTTTGACGCCTCTCATCCTCAAGCGCTTTTTCTCTGCCATGGGGAGGTCTATTGGGCAACGCCCTAATAATAATCTTTCGTGAGTTTTCTAAATGATAAATGGGGAGACGCATATTTTATCCGCCAATCTGTCGCAGAGAATATGACCCATCACCGCATCACGCAATCCGATGCCAGAATCGGATTTCGAGATGAGAGTCCGCGAATTCCTCGCCAAACCCCCATTCTGCTACAGGGGACTCAGTAGGGGCAGCGTGGATCTGTTTTGCGCCGCTCTCACGCATGACAGCTATTCCAACGAGGCCGCGGATGTTTCTGAGGTCGCCGAATCGTATGAGCGTTTGGAATTCCTCGGCGATGCGGTTCTGGAATTCATCGCATGCGAGGCGGTTTACAGGGATTCCGATCTCAATGAGGGCGCTATGACGGATTTCAAGCAGAGCATCGTCTCCAATCACAGCATCTCGGAGAAGGTTCTGTCCAAAGGATTGGGCATCGATGGCGTCATAAGGGTCGGCGGAGGCCACAGGACCAAACATGGCGATGCCATAGTGGAAGAGAGCATGCGCGCAGATTCTTTCGAAGCTGTTTTGGCTGCGGTTTACCTTGTTTTTGGGATGGATGAGGCTCGTCGCATAGCTTACGAGATATTGGGAATATGCATCCAATAATTATTATCAGGAATAATAAAGTATTTCGCACAATGCTATTTGGTATCATGATGCATATATATGCTAAATGAACGACTAAATCAATCATTTAATTCCATAATAAATGGATTGTTGGGGTAAAGTGACCGTTAGAATTATAAACCTCTTTGTTGTAACATAAGCTATGTCATTCTTTGACGACAACAAAACTCTCGGCACGGCACTCATCGTGATCGGTGCTATCCAGTTCATACTGGGTATCGTCGCTCTCGTTGGTGCTGTGTCCGGCGGCATCGATGGGCCTACGGCTGTCGCAGCCATTGGGCCGATCATCGTTGCGATCCTGTACTTCGCCTTCGGGTGGAAGATCAGGAACTCTCAGATTACGAACAAACTCGACATCCTCGCACAGTATGTCAAGCTTGCGGGACTTGGAGTTATTATCAACGCCGTGTTCTCCATCTGGAACACCTACGATGATGCAGGCGGCAAGATCGGAACCACTCTGGTTTCGCTCGCCATCGCTGTGATCATCGGTCTGATCATCATCGGTATCTCCACTAGGATCAACGACGGAAAGAAGGACAACCTTGACAGAGTCATCTGGATCATCCTCCTCATTCTGTTCGCCCTCGGCGCGATATTCAACTTTATTGGCCTCATCGGACAGATCATTGCCGTCTTCGGCAGCTTCAGTCTCACCTACCTGGCCAACCTCGTCATCACCATCGCCAACCTCATCATCTGCATCTTCATGGTCTGCCTCCTCTTCAACAAAGATGTGAAGGAAGGCATGAACATGTGAGTTGTCGATCAAGTTGACATACCAAACCTTTTACCAAACCCCTTACCTTCTTTCAGCCTGATGTTTTGCGGCTGTTCCCGTTTGTTATTTAATCGAGGATAATGATTCTCGTCCCGTGGCAGACATCATCGAGGACACGTCTCGGCGCATCGCCGACATGACCATCCGCGGCGCGGGAAAGATAGCTCGCGCGGGCGCGGCGGCGATGGGGGAGTTCGCGGATTCCTATCGCGGAGAGAGTTTGGAGGTTTTCCTTGCCGATCTGAAAGCGGCCGCAGACAAGGTCATCTCATCCAGGCCCACGGCGGTATCCCTATGGAACGGGGTCCAATCGGCTGTGAAAGGGGTGAACGAGGTCGCATCCATCGAGGAGGCTCGCGCTTTGGTGTCCTCCAATTCGAAGAGGTTCGTCGAATCGTCGTCCAAAGCCGTCCAGACGATCGCCTCCATCGGCGCCAAAAGGATACGCGATGGAGACACGATCCTGACGCATTGCAACAGCAGCGCGGCTTTGGGGGCAATCAAAGAGGCCCATCGCCAAGGCAAGGACATAAAGGTGTACGCGACCGAATCGCGCCCGTGGAGGCAGGGCATCCTCACCGTCACGGACTTGGCCGATTCCGGCATAGATGTCACGCTCGTGATAGACAGCGCCGTCCGCAGCGTGATGAAGAGGATCGACAAGGTCTTCGTCGGAGCCGACACGATCACATCCGACGGAGTTCTGATCAACAAGATCGGGACTTCGCAGCTGGCTCTCGCCGCCGAGGAGAGGAGGGTTCCTTTCTATGTCTGCGCCGAGACCTACAAATTCTCGCCCATGACCATATTCGGGGACATGGTGGTGATCGAGGAGAGGGATATCTCCGAGGTCGTGAAGCCGGGGGAAGTCCCGGATCAGGTAAAAGTGTTCAATCCCGTGTTCGACAGCACGCCTGGAAAGTATATCGACGCCATAATCAGCGAGGTGGGGATGATCTCTCCCGGCGCGGTCTATGACGTCATGGTAAGGCAGCTCGGCGAATCGGTTTTCTCAAAGGAGTGACGCAAATGGAAAGCTATTCTTATCTTCATCTCGGGGAGCCTGAGGATCCCAGCGAATATGTGGTATGCAAATACCGCGTGACGACAGATCTGACCATGGAGAAGGCCGCCGAAGCCATCGCGGCCGAGCAGTCCACCGGCACTTGGACCGGGATATCCACGCTGGACAGGGGCATATTCGATTCCCTCGGCGCCAGGGTGACCAGGATCGAGGGCGATATGATCACCGTCGAATATCCTGCCGAAGATTTCAGCATCGAAGTCGGCTCTGTTCCGCAGATTCTGAGCGTCATCGCCGGGAATCTGTTCGGCCTGGGAGCCCTCAAAGGGGTCAGGCTGGAGGACGTCTCCTTCCCGAAGAGCATCGCGTCCCAGTTCAAAGGCCCGAAATTCGGCGCCGATGGGCTCAGGGAGATCCTCGGCCGCCCGGAGAAGCCCTTGGTCGGGACCATCGTCAAACCGAAGATCGGGCTTTCGCCGGAGAAGACCGCCGAATACGTCTACGAGGCGGGTTCCGGAGGTCTCACCAACTCCAAGGACGATGAAACCCTGGTCGACCAGCCTTTCTGCCCCATCGACGAGAGGACCGTGGCGGTCGCCGAGGCTTTGGACACCCTCAAAGAAGAGGGCCATCTTATGCTCCACGCGATAAACGTCAGCACCCGCGGCGACAAAATAGTCGAATTGGCTGAGCAGGTCCAGGAATGGGGCGCCAAGCAGATAATGGTCGACGTGATCACCTGCGGGTTCGGCGCCGTGCAGGCATTGGCCGAGGATCCGTCCATCAAGGTGCCTATCCATGTGCACAGGACGATGCATGGGGCTTTCACCAAAGATCCCTTCCATGGGATTGCCATGCTGCCGATAACCAAACTGGTTCGCATGTGCGGTGGCGACGCGCTGCACATAGGCACCCTCGGGGCTGGGAAGATGTCCGCGGGAGCCCATGACGACGGCAATCTCGCGGCCTGTCTGGGGGATGATGTGCCATACAAGGCCGTCATGCCCGTCTGCTCCGGAGGCGTCCACCCTGGAATAGTCTCCGACATAACCGACCGCGCCGGGATGAACGTCCAGATACAGGCGGGAGGAGGCGTCGCAGGGCACCCCGACGGCGTCATCGGAGGCGCCAGAGCCATGAGCCAGGCGGTGGACGCCGCTTTCCTCGGAATATCCGCCGAGGAGTATGCCAGGAGCCATGAGGAACTCGCCAAAGCGCTTGCGAAGTGGGGATCGAAATGAAGCTGACCATAAAAGGATACGATGTGGACTCGTCCGAGCAGATCGTTCTGATTCATGAAGCCGATTGCGCCGAGATCGGCGTGCAGGAAGGGGACCGCGTGAACATTCCCGGCCCCAGGCCGACGATAGTGCTGGTATCCCATACAGATACGCTGATAGATAGGGGCGTCGTGGCGATGTCCAATTCGCTCCTCTCCAAATGCGGCCTCAAAGAGGGGGATGTGATCAATGTCACCTACGCGGCCAAGCCGGATTCCGTCCGTTCCATAAGGAAGAAGATGGACGGGGAGGCGCTCACCAGAGAGGAAATCAGAGCCATAGTGGAAGACATACTGGAGAACAGGCTTTCCAAGATCGAAATCTCGGCGTGGCTGACTTCCCTGTACATCAACGGCATGGACATCGGAGAGATCGCCGATTTCACCGTGGCTATGGCGGAGACCGGCGACATGATAAAGTTCGACAGCACCCCCGTGTTCGATTTCCACAGCCTCGGAGGGGTTCCAGGCAACAAGATCACGCCAATCGTCGTCTCCATCGTGGCTGCCGCCGGCATAATGATACCCAAGACCTCGTCCCGCGCCATAAGCAGCGCCTGCGGCACATCCGATTTCGTGGAGACGTTCTGCGACGTGGAGATAGACGCCGAATCCCTGAAGGAGATAACACAGGAAATCGGAGGGGTCTTCTCCTGGGGCGGATCCATGAACCTCGCCCCTGTCGATGATATGGTGATAAAGGTGGAGCACCCGCTCGGGATCAACCCCAGGGCGCAGATGCTCGCCTCGATCATGAGCAAGAAGCTCGCCATGGGCGCCACGCATCTGGTGGTCGACATACCCACCGGAGCCGGGACCAAGGTGCCGACTTTGGAGGTGGCCAAGCAGTATGCGAAGGACCTGATGGAGCTGGGCGAAAGGATCGGAATCCATGTGGAATGCGCCATAACGTACGCAGACCAGCCTGTCGGATACGCGGTCGGGCCGAACCTGGAGGCCAGGGAATGCATAAGCATCCTGGAAGGGAACACCCATCCCTGCGCGGTGATTGAGAAAGCCTGCGATTGCGCCGGAATCATCCTCGAAGTCGCCGGGATTCCCAACGGCTCCGCGAAGGCGAAGGAGATTCTCGCTTCGGGCGAGGCATACCGCAAATTCATGGAGATCGTGGTGGCCCAGGGAGGCAACCCAGAGCTGAAATCCGACGATCTCAAGCCGGGCAAGTTCAGCTATGAGCTCCGCTCGCCCAAATCGGGATATGTGCATTCGATCAGCAACAAGGATGTCGTGGCCATCGCCAAGGCAGCCGGCTCCCCGTCGGACAAAGGCGCCGGCATAATCTTCTCCAAGAAGAAGGGCCAGAGGGTGGAGGAAGGCGAGGTTCTCCTCACGATATACGCCGACAACGAGGCCAAGCTCAAGCGCGCGAAGGAGACGGCGATCAAATACCAGCCCATGGACATCGAGGGGATGCTCATCAAGAGGGTATCGCCTCTGACTGCGAGATGAGCGGGAAGAAGCTGTTCTTCACGATAGACCTGGACCGGGACGCCAATCTCCCGGTACCAGGGCGCCTGGAAGCCGGGTCAATTGACAGGGGATCCGGCCAGGCGCCCCGCTTTTCCTCTTCCGAGAGAGGTCTTAGATCTATTCTGGACATCCTCGACGGCATCGGCATGAAGGCCACGTTCTTCGTCGAGGGCCGCACCGCCGAGACTACAGACTGTTCCTGCCTGTCCGGGCATTGCGTCGGATTCCATGGGTACGACCATGAGGATCTGACCGGGAGCAGCGTCGGGCTGAGCATATCCGACGCGGAAGTGGAAAGCATCTTGGAGAAAGGCTTCCAGGCCGTGTCGGACCGCATATCCCGCCCATCTTGCTTCAGGGCGCCTTATATGTCCATGCCTGAATGCGTCCTGCCCGTTCTGAAAAGTCTCGGAATCTCTGCGGATTCGTCCGAATACGCTTACGGGGCGTGCTCACCGTACATCAAGGAGGGCGGGATAGCCGAGTATCCTGTCCCGAAATCGTGCGATGCCTCCGGGAAGGTGATCGCGGCGTATCTGTGGCCGATGCACGAGGGCAAACGCCCGCCGGAGGATTATGTCCGCATGGCCGAGAGCGCCGGCGGCTACATGATGCTGGCCGACCATTCCTGGCACATGTGCGAGCGCAGGGAAGGCGGCCTGATGGATACGGAGACCGAGCGGAAGAACGCGCTCGACGTAAGGGCCGTTCTCGAGGGCATTCTGGATCTGGGCTTCTCGCCCGAGGTCTTGGTGCGCCGATCGGAGCCGCTTCGAAGGGTCCAGAAGGTCCATTTTCATCCTGTAATAGCCGGGGGACATGTCGAGGAAGTGCTCGTGAGGGTTGGAGAACCTCTGCTCCTCCGGCCAGATCTCGTTTTTGAGCTGGTCCGCAAGATAATCCCTCATCTCCATCATTCCTCTGGATTTGCAGACGATCCTTCCGTTCTCGATGACTTTCTCGTGCATCTTTTTGGCCGTGACCTTTCCGAATCTCATGCTCTTCCAGGGGCGCTTCGGGTCTACGAAACCGTATCCTTCCGAGATGTCAGCCTCTTCGCCGTGGATAGTCAGCAGGTCCGCGACAGCGTGCCCATCCTCGGAATATACCCTGTAAACGTCTTTCCACCCCGGATTCGTTATTTTCTCGACGCTTTCCGAGATCTTTATTCTGGGCGAGAAAGACCCATTCTCTTCCACGGCTGCAATTTTGTACACTCCGCCGAAAACGGGGTCGCTTTTCGCCGTTATCAGGCGCTCGCCGACGCCGAACCCGTCGATCATCCCGCCCTGATCCAGTATGGACCCTATGGTGTATTCGTCGAGGCTGTTGGACACCACGATTTTGCAGTCATTCAGGCCGGCCGCGTCCAGCATGGCTCTGGCCTTTTTGGAGAGATATGCGAGGTCCCCGGAGTCGAAGCGTATCCCCTTGAGCCTCTTTCCCATGGGCTCCAAGACTTCTTTCGCGCAGCGTATGGCGTTCGGGACGCCCGAATGGAGCGCGTCGTATGTGTCCACAAGAAGCAGCGCGTTGTCTGGATACGTTTCCGCGTATTTTCTGAACGCTTCGAATTCGTCCCCGTAGTACATGACCCAGCTGTGCGCCATGGTCCCGCTCACGGGCACCCCGAATTCCTTTCCGGCCAAGACCGTGGCCGTGCCGGTCGCCCCTCCTATGTAAGCCGCGCGGGCTCCGTACACCGCCGCGTCCATGTTGTGGGCTCTGCGGGCCCCGAAATCCGATACCGATCTGCCTTTGGCGGCGCGGACGATCCTGGAAGTCTTGGTGGCTATCAGCGATTGGTGGTTTATCTGCGCCAGAAGCGCCGTTTCGATGAGCTGGGCGTCGATGATGGGGGCGACGACCGTGACCAAAGGCTCGTTCGGATATACGACAGACCCCTCGGGGAAAGCGTAAACGTCGCCGCGGAAGCGGAATCCGGAGAGCATTTCCAGGAATTCCTCGCCGAATATTCCTAGCGATCTGAAATAATCGATGTCCGAATCGTCGAAATGGAGGCCAGCTATCATCTCCACGGCCTGCTCCAAGCCTGCGAATACGGCGAATCCACCGTTGTCAGGGTTTTTGCGGTAGAAAACATCGAAAACCGCTTTCTTGTCGCTGTCTCCCTCGATGAAATATCCGTTCGCCATCGTCATCTCATATAGGTCCATCACCATGCTGAGATTGCGCTTGTCGCATTGGGTCATGCTCTGTCCTCGCCCTTCCATCGCCGTTCTGCTATTAATTGTGGGGGCTGTCGGAGCCGTCAGCCGGTGCGTTAGATAGTTAGTATAAAGAAAGGGAACCCATTATCGCATCAAAGGTGAACATATGACTTCCAGACTAATTCTGGGGAAAGACGTTTCCGAGGAGATCTACGCGGAGCTCAGACAGAGAATCGGAGTTCTCAAATCCAAGGGGATCACCCCCGGCCTTGCGGTCGTCCTCGTCGGCGACGATCCAGCTTCGCAGGTCTACGTACGCAAGAAGGGGGAGATGTGCGTATCCCTCGGCATGCACTCGCTGACCGTGGTGATGCCAGCAGAAACCACCCAGGACCAGCTCATGGAAAAGATCGCGGAGCTCAACGCGGATTCTTCCGTGCACGGGTTCCTCGTACAGCTTCCTCTGCCGGGCCATCTCGACGAGAAGGAGGTCATAAACGCCATACTCCCCTCGAAGGATGTGGATTGCTTCCACCCGGAGAACGTCGGGCGCATGCTTATCGGCGAGCCTTCGTTCCTTCCCGCGACGCCCGCCGGGGTCCAGCAGATGCTGATCAGATCCGGCATAGAGACCAAAGGGAAGCATGTGGTCGTGGTCGGCCGCAGCAACATCGTAGGCAAGCCCATGGCCGCCATGATGGTTCAGAAAGGTTCGGGCGCTGATTCTACGGTCACCGTCGTCCATTCGCAGACTAAGAATCTGGCGGAGATCACCAGATTGGCGGACATACTCATCGTGGCCATCGGAAAGCCCCGCTATATCACCGCAGATATGGTGAAGGAAGGCGCCGTGGTCATAGACGTGGGGACCAACAGAGTCGAAGACCCGACCCGCCCCAGCGGAACGAGGCTGGTAGGCGACGTGGATTTCGATTCCGTCAAGGAAAAGGCCTCTGCCATAACCCCTGTCCCGGGAGGCGTGGGGCCGATGACCATATGCATGCTCATGGCAAACGCCGTCAGAGCGGCCGAGCTCTATGCGGAGGGGAAGAAATGATAAGGGAATGCGAGGAGCACGGCTATTTCCGCGGTGAGATGTGCCCTCGCTGCGGGAGCGAAGGCAAGTTCCTGATGTCGGATTACGAGGTGGAGAAGCTTGGAAGGTCCATGGCCGGTATCCTCAGGCATAAGAAGAACGACCCCGACATGGATTCCCAGGGGTTCGTGTCCATCCGCGAAGTCCTCAATCTGATAAAAGCCCGCGGCGGGCGCATGGATTGGCTCAGGACGAGGCACATCGAAGCACTCGCAGAGACCGATCCCAAAGGCAGATATCTCATATCCGGCGGCAAGATAAAGGCCACATACGGCCACACGGTCCCGCTGGACATCAAACTCGATTGCGAGAACATCCCGGAGTCCCTGTATTATCCGGCCACGCCCGAGGAGGCCGAGTTCCTGAAGGAATCAGGCATCTATCCGTCGGACAGGGCTATGGTGCATCTGTCCCTCACCTACAGGGATGCGTTCAGGGCCGGCGCGGTCCGCGTGGATGAGCCGGTGATCCTGGAGATCGACGCCGACAAATGCATGGACATGGGCTACGGCATCGGAAAGGCCGCCCGCACCGTGTTCCTGTGCAAGCACGTCCCGCCGGAAGCCATCTCTCTGGCCGATCCGGAAGATTATGAAGATTCAGAGGGCTTCGACCCGGAGGATTCGGAATGACATATGTTTTGAGGCCCGATGAGGTCAACAATAAATACGGCCCGATGTTCTGCAAAGGGCTGTACACGCTCGTCGACGAGAAGAACGGAGTCGCTCAGATCATCGAGCATTGCACTTCGAAAGGTCCCGCCGAGTGGGATGCCGTCAACAGAAGGCGCACCAAAGGCGTCGTCAGAAGCATCAAGCTGGACACTAACACGATAGTCATGGATGCGGAAATAGGGGAGAAAGACATCAATTTCGGCCCGGCAGCCGCCGACACCGGAGGCCAAGGCATAAAATCCCTCAGAGTAGAGGGCGACGAGGTCCGCACCACATGGTACGGGATCGCCGGCGCTTCCGTCGGAATCGGAGCCTGTCTTCCTCAGGCCCCGGGCGTCATACGCACCGAGTATCCCGACGATTTCAAGATGGGCGGGGCGCACCGCGCGCACGTGGACATTATCACCGAGAAGTACGTCCGCGTGATCATAGGGGTCGACGACACCGACACCAAAGAGAAGGGGGCTTCCTGGGTATCGTCCATGAGGCTGGGCGTGCAGTGCCCGGTCGGGATATTCCTGGAGCATAAGATCATCCAGCTGAACCCGAAGGCGCCCAACAAGACCACCAATTGCTGCTCAACCGCCGTCTCTTTCGCCATCAAGGAGAAGGACATCCCGGAGCTCATCGAGTTCGCCACCGAATTCATCAGGAAGGAGACCTACTCCGACGATACCGTCATAACCGTATACAAAGGGCTCAAAATCCCGGAGAAACTCAGGGAATTCGGATGGAGCTGCAAATCCGTGCTTTACACCCAGGAGGATGCCATCCGCGCGGCCGAGGAGAACGGGGTGCAGATCATCAGCATCACCGGAATGAAAGGCGTGATCGGAGCCGTCGCCGCCATCGGATGCTTCGATATCGGGGAGCCCGCAGCCGGCCTTCCCGAGGATTTCGAGTGATCTCATGGAGATGCCCCATCCGATTTCGGATATCGCCTATTCGACGTATCAGTCTCGCATAGAGAAGGAAGTCAAATCCCACGAGATACCCCAGCATATCGCCATCATAATGGATGGCAACCGCAGATATGCCAGGGAAATCCTGAAGACGGACGATACCAACAAGGGCCACGAGAAAGGCAAGGAGAAGCTCAGGGAGGTCCTCGACTGGTGCATAGAGCTGAAGGTGAAGTACCTCACGGCATACGCATTCTCGATGGAGAACTTCAGCCGCAGCGATTCCGAGGTCGACTATCTGATGAAGATCCTTACTGCCTCCCTCAAGGAGTTCGCCGACGACCCCCGCGTCCACAAATACAAGGTGGCCGTCCGCGTCATAGGGGACGTCGATCTTCTCCCGGATTACGTCAGGGAAGCCATCGATTACGCGTATCAGAAGACGGAGAATTATTCCGATTATCATCTGAACCTAGCCATCGCATACGGGGGCCGCCAGGACATAGTCTCCGCGATGCGCTGCATAGCCCAGAGGGTTCTGGACGGGGAGCTCAAAATCGATGACATCGACGAAACCCTCATCAGCGGCAGCGTTTCCACGTCGGGGCTTCCGGACCCAGATCTCGTGCTCAGGACGTCCGGAGAGATCCGCGTTTCGAATTTCCTTCTGTGGCAGATGGCTTATTCTGAGCTCTATTTCACCGATGTCTACTGGCCCGGATTCAGGTACATCGATCTCCTGAGGGCCATAAGGACATATCAGCAGCGTCAGAGGCGCTATGGGAGCTGAGATGCGTTGCGACATAATCTTTCTCCATGCTCCCAGCGTCTACGATTTCCGCAGGAAACCGATATTCTACGGGCCTGTGAGCGATGTGATCCCATCTTCGCCGGTATTCGAGATGTATCCGGTGGGATTCATGACCATCTCCTCCCATCTGGAGGCGGCCGGATTCAGGACCCGCATATGCAACATCGCCGTCCAGATGCTCGCCAGCGACAGGTTCGACGCCGAGAAGAAGATAAAATCCCTCGACGCGGCCGTATTCGCCATCGATCTGCACTGGATGCCCCATGCCCACGGCGCCATTGAGCTGGCGAAGATAGTGAAGAAATACCACCCAAATTCCAAGGTGGAGTTCGGGGGGTTCACGTCATCGTATTTCCACGAGGAGCTCATCCGCCGCCCCGAGATAGACCTGATCATGAGGGGGGACACCACCGAGATTCCCACCGTGATGCTCATGGAGGCGCTGTCCAAAGGCGCCGAGGACCTGTCCGGCATCCCGAACCTCACCTGGAAGGACAAAGACGGGAAGATCCATTCCAACGGGATATCATATTCCTTGGATTCTTTGGACGAGGTCATTTTCGATTATGGGACGATGATCAAGTGCACCATGCGCAACATGGACGTCAAAGGCGCTCTGCCCTGGTACGGGTGGGACAAGGTCCCTCTGACTTCCGTGTTCACGGTCAGGGGGTGCTCCATCAATTGCGCCGAGTGCGGAGGCTCCCATTTCGCCAACGGAAAGGTAGTCTGCAGGAAGGCCCCGGCGTTCAGGAGCCCGGAAAGGCTCGCGGACGACATGGAGATGATCCAGTCTTACTTCGACACCCCGGTGTTCATCGTCGGGGACCTCAGGCAGAAAGGCATGGATTATGCCGACCGTTTCCTCGAGGAGTGCCGCTCCAGAAAGATAAAGAACCATGTGGTGGTGGAGCTTTTCGGGGGCGCCACGCCGGAGTATTTCAGGAAGCTGGACGGGGCTTTCGAAGGCGGATGGTCCATAGAGTTCTCCCCGGATTCCCACGATGAGAAGGTCAGGTTCGCTCTGGGCAAGGGATACACCAACGAGGCCATAGAGAAGACCGTCGCGGCGTCTTTCAGGAACGGCTGCAGCAGATTCGACCTGTTCTACATGAACGGGCTCCCTTTCCAGGACAGGGAATCCGCTTTGGACAGCGCCAGGGCCGCGGAGCGCCTTTGGGGATTGGTCAACAGGGAGGACAAGCTTTTCATTTATAACGCGCCATTCGCGCCTTTCGTAGATCCAGGCAGCCGCGCTTTCGAGGAACCGGAGAAATGGGGGTACAGAATCCGCGCCCGCACGCTGGAAGACCACAGAAAGCTTCTGGACAGCCCGTCCTGGAAGCATGTCCTGTCGTATGAGACAAATTGGATGACAAGGGACGATGTCGCCGAGATATCCTATGACGCGGCCAACATCCTGGCGGAAGCCGAGCGCAATGCGGGCCGCATCGGCGACGGGGAGCTCAAGCAGAGGCGCGAAAGGACCGAGTTCGCCAGGGAGCTGATGCACAAAGTCGACGGGATATTGCAGATTCCCGACGAGAAGGAGCGGGAAGCCCGCCTTTGGGAGACCAAAGACGAGGGGGTCCGCATGATGAACTCCACCATCAACAACAAGAAGGATCTCGATTGGGAGACGGGCTCCATATGGAGCAACGCCCCCCGCATCGGGATCTCGATTATGAAATCGGTTTTCAAGCGCCGATCGTCATCTGCCCATTTCGCGCGATTTCGCGGCGGTGCTGTCTATCGCGGATATCATGGCCGAGCGAAGCCCCAGATCCTCCAGGGTCCTGACGCCTTCGATGGTGGTCCCGGCAGGCGAGCAAACCTCATCCTTAAGCTGATCGGGGTGTTTTCCCGTCTCCAAGACCATTTTCGCCGCCCCGAGCATCGATTGGGCAGCCAATCTTATCGAATCCGCTCTGGTGAGGCCGTTCAGAACCCCCGCGTCCGCCATGGCGTCGATGATCATGTACATGAAAGCCGGAGAGCTCCCAGCTATTGCGGTGATCGCGTCCATCTCCGATTCCGGGACTTCCGCGGCGAGACCCACGGCGGACAGCATTTCCGAGACGGATCCCTTCTCTTCGGGGGAAAGGGACGCATCGCAGGAATATCCCATGGCCCCTTCCAGCACCATGCAGCAGTGGTTGGGCATCACTCTGACCACTTTCGACCTCGGCGCGTATCCTTTCAGGCGCTCCATCGAGAGCCCGGCGACTATGCTTATCAGGATTTTGCCGTCGATGGTAAGTTTTTCATCGAAAACCTCGGCTACATGCTTCGGTTTGACGGCCAAAACTATTATGTCCGCTTTCTCAGACATCTCGGCCGCGGTCTCGTACATGCTTATGCCGTAGGTCTCCCACATGCGGATGCGGGTCCCTTCCGAGGGGGCGCAAGCGACGATCTCGTCTCTCCCGAATATGTTCTTCGAGATCAGGCCGCCGATGAGGGCTTCTGCCATTTTTCCTGCGCCAATGAATCCTATTGTCATGTGGCGGTATTCGGCGTCAAAAGATAAATATGGGATGGGAAAGGGGAAGTGACACTATTGTGCTAATTCACTATCAGATTGGCGTTTTTTTGTTTCCGCTTGTATTTAAACATACCCTAATTTCGCTGTCCTTCATTTTTATATATTTAGTTCTGTGGAACCTTTATGTACTAACAATTCATCGCCAAGAGACAATGTCACTAATTGTGTACTACATGCCATTGGCGATTGTGAGCGTCATCGCTCTCGGTTTCGCCCCCTTGGCATGGTGGGCATCAAGGTTCATACGCCCAACTCATCCCACTCAATGGATGGAATCCACCTATGAGTGCGGGTCTGAGCCAATTGGTGAAGCGCACGTCCAGTTCAGGTTCCAATATTATGCATTCGCGCTGATATTCGTGGTTTTCGATCTGGTTGCGACATTCCTCATGATATGGGCAATCGCCTTTGGAGGCCTCTCCATGACGTCCCAGATCATGATGCTCGTGTTCTTCGCCATACTCATTTTAGGAGTGGCTTACGCTCTGAAAAAGGAGGAAACAGTATGGATATGAGCCTTTACCCTCATGCTGTAGCAATGAGTGCTGACGAGTTTATGTCATGGTCGGACGCCATGATCAATAACCTCCTCAGCTCAGGGACGAAAAGGACCATCGACGAGCTGACGGGTCCCATTTGGTCATGGGCGATGAAGAACTCCATGCACCCTCTGCACTGGGGTCTCGCATGCTGCGCGCTGGAGATGGCCGCGGCTTCCGCGCCCAGGTACGATGCGGAGCGTCTCGGTATGATTTACCGTTCCTCACCCAGGCAGACCGATATCCTTCTCGTCAACGGATGGATCTCCAAAAAAATAAGGCCCGATCTCAGGCGTCTTTACGAGCAGATCCCCAACCCCAAATGGGTCGTGGCTATGGGCGAATGCGCCATATCCGGCGGTCCTTGGTACGATTCCTACAACACAGTCCAGGGTCTCGACCAGATCGTTCCCGTGGATGTCTACATCCCCGGATGCCCAATCCGTCCCGACGCGATGATCGACGGCTTCATGCTGCTTCAGAAGAAGATCGAGAGTTACTTCAGAAGAGGCGCCTTCATGGAGGACTGAGAATGGACGAAGTCATCCAGAAACCCTCCGTCGAAGAGATCTCCGATGCTTTCGCCAGGAATTTCCCCTACGTGGAGGTCACCAAGACCGCCGTAAGAAGGGTCCACGCGAAGGTTCCGAGGGAGCACATCTTCGAGGTCTGCAAATATGCCCACGACATTCTGACTTTCGAGCAGTGCTCGGTAGTTATGGGCATAGATTATGTCGACCACATGTCCGTCGTGTACATCCTGACCAATTATTTCACCGGGACATGCATCGAGCTGACCGCCGACATACCCGCCGACGACCTCCACATCGATTCGGTCACCCCCATATGGGAAGGCGCGAATTGGCATGAGAGGGAGACTTGGGAGCTTTTCGGCATTGTGTTCGACAACCACCCCAAGCTTGAGAGGCTCTTAACGCCCAAGACATACGAGTTCTTCCCCTTCAGGAAGTCCTACAAACTCAGGGGGTCCGAGTGAGCATGGCAGATTCTATTGTGCCTGTATTGGAGGCCGAAGACAACATAAAAAGGATGGAAACCGACAAGATGTGGGTCATCATGGGTCCTCAGCACCCGTTCTCCCACGGTCTTTGGACTCTGAAGGTTCAGATCGACGGAGAGATCGTCGTCGACGCCGAGCCCATCATCGGATACCTCCACCGCGGCTGGGAGAAAGAGACCGAGAACAGGACGTATCCCAAGATCGTCCCCATGGCCGACCGTCTCTGCTACGCGGCATCCATGACCTACTCCCACCTTTACTGCATGACCGTCGAGAAAGCCCTCGGGGTCGACATACCTGAGAAAGCCAAGTACATCAGGATAGTCGCGGACGAATGCAACCGCATCAACTCCCATCTGATGTGGCTCGCCGCGGTCGGAACCGACCTCGGTAACCTCACCGTGTTCCTCTGGTGCATGAGGGAGAGGGAATTCTTCCTGGACCTCAACATCAAGCTCTGCGGGGCGAGGATGACCACGAACTATCCCCGTATCGGCGGCGTCAGGAACGACACCACCGAGCTTTTCGACAGGGATATCATAAAGACCGTCGAAAGATTCGAGAAAGCCATCTGGGACATCATCTACCTCATAGACGATTCCTCGTCGATGGTATCCAGGATGAAAGGGATCGGCTACATCACCCGCGAGCAGGCGGCCAACATCGGTCTGACCGGACCCGCGATGAGGGGATGCGGAGTCGATTTCGACGCCCGCCGCGACGATCCCTACGACAACTACGACAAAGTCGACTTCGAAGTCCCCGTTCTCAAAGAGGGGGACAGCTATTCCAGGTATCTGGTGCGCATCGAGGAGATGTTCCAGTCCTGCGAGATCATAAGGCAGGCCGTCAGGAAGATCGAGGCCCTCGGAAAGAGCGCCCCGTACAGGATAAAGACCCCCACCAGGGTTCCGGCCGGAACGGCATTCTGCAAGCTCGAAGATCCCCGCGGAGAGTCCATGATGTATCTGGTCTCCGATGGGACCGACCATCCGTACAGGCTCAAAGTCCGCAGCCCGATCTTTGTCAACGTATCGTCCGCAAAGCTTCAGGCAACCGGCGTGAGGGTCGCAGACATTCCCGCGGTCCTCGCTCAGATCGACATGTGCCTCGGAGAGACAGACAGGTGATTCAAAATGGTTGAATATACGGGGCTGTCGGAATTCATCTGCGGAAATCCTGATTGGATCTATCCCAACCCAATGCTGAATCCCTACTGCCCGTTCGATTCCTATAACCTGGCATACGATCTGGGTTACAAACTGTGGGAGATCATAGGCGGCACGCTCGCTTGGCTGATCAATTTCATCTGGCCCGGAAACCCGATCTCCACTTGGCTCATCGATGAGCCCACCACCGTTCTGTTCGCACTCCTTCTCTTCATGCTTCTCATCTTCATGGTAGCATTCGTCAGCGTTCTGATAGTGCTGTGGGAAGAGCGTAAGATTTGGGGAAGGATGATGGATAGAAGGGGAACCATGGTGGGTCTGAAGGGATTCCTTCAGTGCGTCGCCGATGGTCTGAAGACCTTCATGAAGGAGAACACCACCCCCAAGAAAGTGGACAAGATGACCTACATGTGGACTGTCTCGCTCATCATGGGACTGTCCGCGCTCGTCGCTTGCATGGTGCCTCTCTCCTACAGATGGTACGTCGTCAACTACGATTCGGGGCTGCTCATTATCATGGCGTTCTTCGCCTTGGCCCCGTTCTTCATCCTTGTGTCTGGGTGGTCTCAGAACAACAAATACTCGCTGATCGGTGGTATGAGAGCCGCCGAACTCATGATTTCGTACGAAGTTCCGATGCTGATCATCATCGCAAGCTCCGTGCTCCTCGCCGGAAGCTTCAACATCGGAGATATCGTCTACGCTCAGAACTCGTCGGTATGGTATCTCATACCGGAGATCCTCGGCGCTATCGTGTTCTTCTTCTGCGCCATCGCGGAAGCGGAGCGTGCACCGTTCGACATCGCGGAAGCGGAGGCCGAACTTGTGGAAGGATGGCAGACCGAGTACGCCGGTATGAAATGGGGTCTTATCATGCTCGGAGACTACCTCAGAGGTACCGTCTCCTGCGGTATGGTCGTCATTCTGTTCCTCGGCGGATGGACCCTGCCTTGGATCGGGGACTTCTCCCAGTTCACCATCGAGGGCTCCACCGGAATCGGATACATCCTCGCGTGGCTCCCCATGCCTGAGATCGTGTTCCTCCTGAAGGCCTATCTCGTGTTCTTCTTCATGATCGTCGTGAGGAACTCCCTGGCCCGTACCAGGCCCGATCAGATCCTTAACATCGGATGGAAGGTCTTCATGCCCCTCGCGGTCATCAACTTCGCCATCGTCCTGCTTCTCAAGCTCGGAGGTGTTATGTGATGGATGAGTCCAAGCTGAAATTCCTCAACAAATACGTCAAGATGGAGAACGGCCAGCAGGCTGTGCCCTTCAAGACTAAGAATCTGGCGAAGAGGCTGTGGATCACCAGGCCGCTTTGGACCAGTCTCAGGGTGTTCAGCAAGACCGCCGCCCATAAGCCGGTCACCGTTCTGTATCCTTACGAGAAAGAATGGCTCCCTGAGAACTACCGCGGACGCCCTGGGCTGAGATTCAACCAGTGCGTCGCATGCGGAATGTGCGCGCGCATGTGCCCCACACCGCCATCAAACTGATCGAAGTCCCCGACGACGACGGAAAGCCCGTCATGAGGCCCCAGGTCAACATCGGAAGGTGCGCTTTCTGCGGATACTGCGCGGAATACTGCCCGGTCGATGCCATGACCATAACGCCCGAGTATGAGCTCGCCGAGTTCTCGAGATACGATCTGATTTACGGTCCCAGAAGGCTCAACTATGAGGGGACGACCCCCAACATGGAGATCAAGCTGGAGCTCACCCTGCCCTCCGATATCGAGAGCGGAAACCCCGAGAGGAGGCATAAGTTCGCCGATATAGACAGGCCTGAGCTGACCGATAGCAAATGCATAGGATGCAAGAAGTGCGCCAAAGTATGCCCAGTCGGAGCCATCGAGATGGTCGAGAAAGGCGTCAACGACAAAGGCAGGCCCATCGTGCGTCCCAATATCGACACAAGCAAGTGCATATGCTGCAGCAACTGCGTGGACGACTGTCCCAAGAGTGCGCTTGCAATGAAAGAGGTGCTCTGATGGTCGCATTCATCGATCTGCTGAGCGACATCTGGTGGGGTCTCAGGGACTTCATGTATTACTGCCTGGACAACCTGGACCTGTGCGCGTTCCTCATACTCGCGGCTATCGCGATCATGGCGGCCATAGCTGTCGTCACGAAGAAGGAAGTCGTTCACAGCGCTTTCTACCTGGCGCTGGTGTTCTTCTGTGTGGGAATGGTGTACTTCTTCCTCGAGGCGGAATTCATAGGAGTAATCCAGCTTCTCGTCTACGTCGGAGCCATCACCATCCTGTTCGCGTTCAGCATCATGCTCACTAGAAGGAAGATTATGATGAACAATGAGGGTGATTCGGATGAGTAAGAGGACCTGGGTCGGCACAGTCGTCGCAGTGTTTCTGCTGGCAGTCCTTGCGGCCGGAATCTATTCCGTCGACTGGGATGCCCACAACTCCAACGACGCCCCGCACGAGATCCCGACGTTCCCCACGGACGACGAGGACAGCATCTGGGCCGATGAGGACCACAACGTGCTCAAGACGAACAGCCTTGCCTATTCCGTCTTCGAGGAGTACGGCCTCATACTGATCCCGCTCGCGATCCTCATGTTCGGGGCTATGATAGCGGGAGTCTGCATTTCGAGAGAGGAGGTCGAGGGCGAATGATACCTTTCGAGTTCTTCCTCGTACTCGCCGCCATCCTGTTCGTCATCGGCGCATACGGCGTCATGACCAAAAGCAACGCGATCATCGTGCTCATGTGCGTGGAGCTCATGCTCAACGCGGCAAACATGAACTTCGTGGCCTTCGGCGCGTACAACACCGATGTGATGGGCCAGACTTTCGTGGTCATGTCCATCTCCGTCGCAGCCGCCGAAGTCGCGGTCGGAATCGCCATCCTGCTCAACGCATACAAGCTCAGGAAGACTACCGAGCTCGATGAAGCCGAGCTCACATCGATGAGGTGGTAAGCATGATAATAGAATACACATGGCTCATCCCCTTCATCCCGATGTTCTGCTTCGTTCTCATCGGAGCAATCGGACAGAAGACCCCTGAGAAAGGAGGTTACATCGCTATAGCGGGAGCCCTCCTCTCGTTCATCCTCGCCTTGGGAGTGTCCTTCGAGTACCTCACAGGCACGAACTACCCCGCCCCCGTAGTGGACTCTATGAAATGGTTCAGCATCGGCGGGCTCCAGCTCAACCTCGGATACTACGTGGACGGCCTCACCTGCATGATGATGCTGTTCTCCTCGTTCATCTCCACTCTGATCTTCATCTATTCGCTCGGATACATGGGAGACCAGGGAGGAAGGAAGAAGAGGTATTACGCAGAAGTATCCATGTTCCTCAGCGGAATGCTCGGGCTCATCGTATCCAGCAACTTCCTCGAGATGTTCATCTTCTGGGAGGTCATGGGTCTGTGCTCCTATCTCCTCATCGGATTCTGGTCCTTCAGGCACCCAGAGGGAGACGCCGCATCCGCCAACGCCGCATCTGCGGCCAAGAAAGCGTTCATCGTCACCCGTTTCGGTGACGTGTGCCTCATGGGCGGTCTGTTCGTCCTGCTCTCCGCATTCGGAAGCCTCGACTACACCGTCCTGTTCGACCCCAAGAACATCGAGGCCGTCAACTCTGACACCCTGACGCTCGGCATGCTCCTCTGTTTCGGAGGAGTCATCGGTAAGAGCGCCCAGTTCCCTCTGCACGACTGGCTCCCTGACGCGATGGCAGGTCCTACCACCGTCTCGTCTTTGATTCACGCCGCAACCATGGTTAAGGCCGGAGTATACCTCGTCGCAAGGGGATTCCCGCTGTTCATCCAGAACCCCGACGTCATGCTGTTCGTCGGAATCATCGGAGGATTCACCGCGTTCTTCACCGCCACCATGGCGCTGAACAACATGAACATCAAGAGAGTCCTCGCTTACTCCACCCTGTCCCAGCTCGGATACATGATCCTGTCCCTCGGAGCCGGAGGATACCTCTTCGCTATCGGAATGGACCAAGGGAACGCCGCTCTCATGGCGGCCGGAACCGCCGGATTCGTCGCCGGATGCTTCCACATGATGAACCACGCTTTCTTCAAGGCGCTTCTCTTCATGTGCTCGGGATCCGTCATCCATGCGGTCGGTACCGAGGATATGCGCCTGATGGGAGGGCTCCGCAAACAGATGCCCATCACATCCATCACCATGCTGCTCGGTTCGCTGTCCATCGCAGGATTCCCGCTCTTCAGCGGATTCTGGTCCAAGGATCTCGTCATCGAGGCAGCTTTCGAAGCGGGAGACCACAACGTTCTGTTCATGATCATGTGGGTCCTCGCCATAGTCACCGCGTTCATGACCGCGTTCTACATGTTCCGCATGTGGTTCATGACCTTCGCGGGCGAGAAGGGAACCAACACCCTCCATGCCGCGGAGCACGGCCACGGCGAATCCCCCGGAACCATGACTGTGCCTCTGATCATTCTGTCCGTGTTCGCTATCTTCAGCGGATTCTTCATAATGTTCGGGCTCGACGGAATGCTTTCGTTCACTCAGCTCAGCAACGGCGTATTCCAGGTCGGAGGAGGGCATACCGAGGGCTTCGAGTACTTCGAGGAGCTCTTCACCAACCCGTACACCTACCTCACCATCGTTCTGGCTCTCGTCGGAATAGCCATAGCTTACATCATGTACGCGAAGAAATCCGTCAACCCCGGAGCTTTCAACAGCAACGGCGAGTCCATCCTGTACAAGGTGCTCACCAAGAGATGGGGATTCCCCGATCTCTACAACCAGCTGTCCTGGAAGCTCGGATACGGCATCGCCCGCGGAGTGGATTACGTCGACAGGAACGTCATCGACGGCACCGTCAACGGTCTATCCGGAGCGGTCGTCGGAGGCGGAGAAGCCGTCAGCAAGATCGAGACCGGAAACGTCCACGACTACACTTCCGTGGTCCTCCTCGGAATCGCCTTGCTTTCCGTGCTGCTTCTTGTGATCGCAAAGATAATGGGAGGCATCTGAGATGGATTTCCCTATACTCACTCTGCTCATCGTCATCCCGCTGATCGGGGCCATTCTGACCCTTATCATGGGCGGATCTAGACAGAGATACGCCAAGTTCATTGCGGGCGCATTCTCGGCCGTGGATCTCATCCTCGCGGTCTACCTGATGACCCTCAGCAACGATTTCGGCTCTCTCGCCGAGAGTTACACATGGATTTCGACCAACTTCATCTCGATCAGCTTCTCGCTGGCGATAGACGGCCTCAGCATACTGATGGTCTTCCTCACCGCTCTGCTGGTGCTGCTCGTGGTCATCTTCTCCTCGGAGGAGGAGGAAGTCGAGGGCGACAGGCCCAATTACTTCCACACCCTGCTCCTGGCGATGGAAGTCGGGCTCATGGGAGTCTACACGGCGTCGGACTACTTCCTGTTCTACGTCATGTGGGAGATTACCCTCATACCCATGTACTTCATGATCTCCTGGTACGGAGGACCCCGCAGGCACTACGCAGCGATCAAGTTCTTCATCTACACCCACGTGGCATCGCTGGTCATGCTCATCGGAATATTCGCGATGGGATTCAAGGCCGCGGAGATGGCCGGAGGAGCTATCGACTTCTCCTTCGACGCAATCAACTCGCTGATGCCCTACACCAACGAAGGGTTCCAGGCTCTCGTGTTCGCGCTCCTGTTCTTCGGGTTCGCGGTCAAGATGCCTGCCGTTCCGTTCCACACATGGCTGCCCGACGCGCACACCGAGGCGCCTACCGGCGGTTCCGTCCTCCTGGCCGGAGTCATGCTGAAGATGGGTTCCTACGGTATCATCCGCGTCTGCCTCGAGGCGTTCCCGCTGGGAGCGAATTACTGGCAGTGGGTCATCATAGCGATCGGTCTGGTCTCCATAGTGTATGGGGCATACGCTTGCATCGCGCAGAAGGACCTCAAGAAGATGGTCGCATTCTCGTCCATCAGCCACATGGGAATGGTCATGCTCGGCATCGGATGCCTGAGCGACGCGGGAATCACCTTCGCGGTGTTCCAGATGTTCGCCCACGGTCTCATCACCGGAATCCTGTTCATGGTGTGCGGAATGGCCGGACACAAGATCGGAACCAGAGAGATACCCCTCCTCGGAGGAATCGCCGGCAGGATGCCCAAGTTCGCGACTTTCATGATGTTCTCATTCATGGCGTCCCTCGGGCTTCCCGGTCTGGTCGGATTCTGGGGAGAGTTCCCCGTCATCTTCGCGTTCTACGAGTTCATCGTCGCGAACGACATGCTCTGGCTCCTCCTGTTCTGCATGCTGTCTCTCATGCTCACCGCGGGTTACTACCTGTGGGCCATGCAGAGGACCCTGTTCGGGCCTGAGACCACCAAGATCGATCTCAGCCATGTCCACGACGTCAACAGAACCGAATTCATCGCCATGGGAGTGCTCTGCGCTCTGGTCGCGATCTTCGGTATGTGGCCCGATGGAGCTCTTCAGTTCATCGAGCCCTTCACGCAGCCTCTTGCTGAGAACCTCGCTACCTTCGGAGGGATGATCTGATGGATTTCACTGGTATATTCGGAGATTTCACAGCGGTCGCGCCTATGATCATCCTGATGATCGCGGTGCTTCTGGTGCCCGGAATCAACCTTCTCGGGAAGAAGCGCACCGTAACCTGGGCCTTCTCCCTCGTGATGGTCGTCATTTCGCTGTTCCTGAACCTCTTCATGCTGACGGACGGTTACGTCGGGCAGACCCTCGGAATGGTCAGTTACAACGCGTACTCTGGCCTGATGATCCTGCTGTTCCAGATCGTACTGTTCCTGGCGGTGCTGGTCTCCAACGCCAGCACCGAGACCACCAGGTTCAACACCGGTGCGTACTACGCCCTGCTGATGGCCGCCACGATGGGTATGATGTTCGTCGCGGAGTCCTCCGATCTGATGATGATCTTCGTCGGAGTCGAGCTCACCAGCATCTCCTCATACGCGGCAGTGTCCATGAAGAGGAACGACTCCAGAGCGGCCGAAGCCGCCGTGAAGTACGTCATCATCGGTGGGATGTCCACTGCTCTGACCCTTTACGGTATCTCCATGCTCTATGGGCTCACCGGAACGACCAACATCGCCGCGATCGCCAGCTCCACCGAGATCGGCGGGATCAGCCTAGCATTCGCTGTGGCTCTCATCTCGATGGTCGCAGGATACGGATTCAAGATCGCAGCCGTGCCGTTCCACATGTGGGCTCCCGACGTGTACGAAGGGGCCGCCACCCCTGTCTCCCTGTTCCTGGCAACGGGATCCAAGAAGATGGGTCTGAGCGTCTTCTTCCAGATCTTCCTGATCATGTTCGTGGCCGGAACCGCGTGCGCGGAGATCGCCGGGCCTGAGGTCCAGTACTTCTTCGCGATAATCGCGGCCATCACCATGACCGTAGGAAACATCGTGGCCATCGCCCAGAACAACATCAAGAGGATGCTCGCATACTCTTCCATCGCCCAGGCAGGTTACATCCTGATCGTGATGGCAGTCATGTCCGAGTACGCCCTCAGCGCAGGCCTGTTCCACATGTTCACCCACGTGTTCATGAAGGGAGGAGCATTCCTCGTCGTCGGCGCGCTGATCTGCGCCGGAATCGGCGAGAAGATCTCCGACTACAGAGGACTCTCCAAGAGGGCTCCCCTCATGGCCGCGGCTATGATGCTGTTCCTGTTCTCGCTGGCAGGAATCCCGCCTCTCGCAGGATTCACCTCGAAGTTCTTCCTGTTCTCGTCCACGATGGGAACTTCAGCAGGACTCGAGTCCCAGTGGATCTGGCTGGCATTCATCGCCATCCTGAACTCCGCCATCTCCCTGTACTACTACGCAAGGGTCGTCAAGGCCATGTACGTGGAGAAGGGAGACAGCTCCGACAGGGTCAAGGTACCTGCCGCATTCACCGTCGGCATCCTGATCTGCATAATCGCGGTCATCGTCCTCGGTGTCTACCCCCAGCTCATCTTCGACTTCTGTGAGACTGCGGCTCAGACGCTGCTTCTCCGCTGAGGCCCGAAGCAAAACCTTTTAGCCCTCCTTCGGGAGGGTTTTCTTTTTGTTGGGCGCATATGGCCGCGCGGAAGGCCTGAATAGTGCCAATGGTTAAGTAGTGTCTGTTGATGTGGGATTCGATGGCAGAGCCTTGGCATTCGTGCATAGACAATGAACTCGCTTCTTGCGAGAGGCTGATGGAGGAATACCTCAGCTTCGAGAATGCCGAGCTCACCGAGATGTGCCGCTATGTCGTGATGTCCGGAGGCAAAAGGCTGAGGCCCTCTTTCTGCATCCTTTCTTATCTGGCATGCGGCGGAGAGAAGCCGGACGTCTCGATCAGCATCGGTTCCGCCTTCGAGATAATCCACAGCGCCACGCTGATCCACGACGACATCAACGATCAGGGCGAGATCAGGCGCGGGCGCAAGACTCTGCACAAACAATACTCTCTGACCAAGGCAATAGTCGCGGGCGACTGCATGTTCACCGTCGGATTCCGCCTTCTTTCCGGGGTCCCGCCGCAGGTCGTGGAGTACATCGCGGAAGCTTCCGGCGCTATGGGCGCGGGGGAGTTCATCCAGAAGGACAACGAGCACGCGTCGAACGTCACCGAAGAGGATTACATGGAGATAATCTCCGGGAAGACTGCGAAGCTTTTCAAGGCCTGCGCCATGTCCGGAGCTTTCGTTGCCGGCGGGAATGACGACGCCGTGAGCGCCCTCGGGGAGTTCGCCTACGAGGTCGGACTCGCGTTCCAGATCGTTGATGACGTCCTGGATGTGACCGGAGACCCCAAAAACATGGGCAAAGCCGTCGGGACCGATCTGCTGGAAGGCAAGCCGACGCTGCCTCTGATCTATGCGATGCAGGACCCCAAATATGGCGGCGAGATCAAAGCCCTCTTCGAAGAGCCCGAGATATCCCGCGAGCATGTCAGCAGAGCTCTGGACCTCATCTCTATGACCGATTCCGTGCACAGATGCTTCAGGAAGGCTGAGAAGGTGGTGGAGAACGCGCTGTCGATCCTCGATCATCTTGAAGATTCCGTCTATAAGAGGTCTCTGATCGATCTTGCCACCTATGTGGTCAGCCGCGACAGGTGATTCCGATGGCGGAGAAGACTGTGGTGGATGTTTTGGTCGTGGGCTCCGGCCCCGCTGGGAGCACCGCCGCGGCATACGCTGCGATGGGCGGCGCCAAAGTCATGATGATAGAGAGGCGCTCCCGGGTGGGCATTCCAGTTAGATGCGGGGAGTACATGCCTTCCAACGGGGAGATCGTCAACATGTTCCCGTCCCTGAAGGACGAGGATTCGCTTTTCGACATACCTTCCAGGCTCAAATGCAGGGAGACATTGGGGATAAAGCTCGTAGACCCCAAAGACAAGGTCACGACCTTGGACATGCCCGGTTACACCGTAGACAGGGACGCATTCGATAAGCATCTCGCCGACCGCGCGGTCAAGGAGGGCGCGGAATTGGCTATGCGCTGCGGTTTCGAGGGCATAGAGGACGGCGTGGCGAAGACTTCCGACGGCGACATCGCATACAAGGTGATCATCGGAGCCGACGGCCCCGGGTCCCGCGTGGCGAGGAGCCTAGGCTTAAGCTGCAACCACAACCCCTATCCGGCGGTCACCGCCCAGGTGAAAGGGGATTTCGAGCCCTATCTGGTCATGTATTTCGGGGACATCGCTCCCGGAGCCTACAGCTGGATAATACCCAAGGACGGCCGCGCCAACGTCGGCGTCGGATGCTCCCCGAGGTTCTCCCAGGAGAAGGTCACCGATTATTTCGACAGGTTCGCCGCCAAACGCGGGTTCCAAGAGCACAGCAGGGTCTGCGGCAAATTCGTGCCCAGCGAGGGCCCCATCCCAGCTACCGTGTCTGGGAACGGCATGCTCGTCGGAGATTCCGCCGGTCAGGTGATTTCGGTTAACGGCGGAGGGATACCTCTGGCGATGATAGCCGGCCGCATAGCGGGCAACGTGGCCGCGGAGAACGTGAGATCGTCGCAGCCTCTGCAGGATTACGAGACGCAGTGGAGGGAGATCATGTACAAACCCCTCAAGACCGCCGCTTTCAACAAGAAGCTGGCCGATATGTTCGCGTTCAGGTCGGAGAGGAGCACCGCTCTGTGCATGTCCCTTCTCGGCAAGAGGCGTCTGAACAACCTGATCAGGTGCAAGAGCCTCTTCCCTTGAGGTCATCTGCCGCGGTGCCTGTAAGGCTTCATCTCCGATCCGCAGATCGGGCAGTCCGGGAGCTTCTCGCCGTACCATTTCCCGCATCCGACGCATCTGTAGTGCCATTTGGCCTTCTTCTTTATCCCGGCCATGCCCACCGCGCGATATCCTATGCCCATGGCGGCCGCCACGTTCTGTATCGAATAATCGTCGGACCATACCGTCCCGCCGACGTCCAGCGCCAGAGCCAGCACGGTCAGGTCCACCGGCGACAGCCTCCCCAGATCCCCGGTTTTCTTCGCCGCCTCCGAGACCTTGGAGAGGGATTCCTTGGAGCAGTCCATGACGTTCACCATGTCCCCCCAGAGGGCGAGGCGAGGGTCTCCGTATTTCTCCAGCTCTCTTATGACCCCTGAGGGACACACATGGGCCTCCTCCGGGAGCCCGTCCATGGAGAAGAATGCGGAGCTGTCCAAGACTATCATGCTCTTTGGGATGCATGGCGCATAGATAACTTTTGACCGGCTCCAGGCAGCACCCTGGTTTTTCCTTTGATAGGGCATTCCGGCCTCGTATCCGATGTCCAGCAGGTTTCCCTCGGAAAACGTTAAAGCCTTCAAGCCATACGTGCGGACGGTAAGCCGATGGACGCGACAGAGCTTTTGACCATCATGATAGTCGGCCTTCTGCTGTTCCTGCCCGCTATGATCCCCAATTCGGCCGCCGTGGTGTTCGGAGGCGGGACCAAGATGGATTTCGGCAGGACATGGAAAGGAAAAAGGATCTTCGGCGACGGGAAGTCATGGAGGGGATTCTTCGGCGGAGCCTTTTCTGGAATAGCGTTGGGTCTGATCATCATCGGAATCTCCTGCCTCTGGGATCCCAGCGGGACCTGGGGATACGGAGAATTCTGGGGCAACATCAGAGTCATTGCCTGCCTGGCCTTCGGGGCTGTCCTCGGGGATCTCTGCGGAGCATTCATCAAAAGGAGGCTCGGGATGGAGAGAGGCCAGAAAGCGCCCATATTGGACCAATACGACTTCGTCATCGGAGCATTTCTTCTGACCGCTCTTTTCAATTACGATTGGGTCTATTCCACATACATAGAAGGATGGCACATCGCCGCGCTGATCTTCATAATCGCGCTGATGTTTGCGATACACCGCATCGTGAACATAATCGGCTACAGGATGGGCCTCAAAAAAGAACCTTGGTGACACTCATGAGCGAACTCACCCAAGCGCTGAAGGACTGCGGCGCGCTCCAGTTCGGGGATTTCACCCTGGCCTCCGGAGCCAAGAGCAGCTATTATATCGACATCAAGAAAGCCAGCACCAATCCCAGGGTGCTTTATCTGATCTCCCAGCTGATGGCGATCAAGATGCAGGACCTCAACATCCGCCCGGACAGGATCGCCGGCGTTGTGCTCGGATCCGTGCCATTGGCCGCGGCCCTTTCTCTGGCCACCGGGATACCTTACGTCATGATCAGGAAGGAGAAGAAGGACCACGGCACCGGCAAGCTGATAGAGGGCGATCTGGAAGCCGGGGACAAAGTTCTGGTGGTCGAGGACGTGATCACCACCGCAGGTTCCAGCGTAAAAGCGATCCAGACCCTTCGCGAGGCGGGAGCCTCAGTGACCGACGTGATCTCCGTCATCGACCGCGAGGGGGGCGGGAGAGAGAATCTGGCCGACATCGGCGTCGATTTCCACCCTCTCGTCAGGGCATCCGAGCTTGTGGGCGGAAGCAGATGAGGCCCGACCCGGATTGTTCGCTGTGCGGCCTATGCGCCGGGCGCACCAAGATCGTGCTCCCAGACGGGAACCCGGATTCCGGGATAGTGTTCGTCGGGGAGGCCCCGGGGGAGAGCGAGGACCGCGAAGGAAGGCCTTTCGTGGGGCGCTCCGGGAAAGTTCTTTCTTCGATGATGGAGAAGGCCGGATTCAGCCGCGCGGACGTTCTGATAACCAACACGGTCAAGTGCAGGCCGCCGTCCAACAGGGATCCGATGCCGGACGAGATGGCTGCCTGCCGTCCGTTCCTGGAATCCGAGCTGGAGGGCGCCAATCTTGTGGTCGGCCTTGGAAAATCGGCCTGCAGGGATCTGATGGGATACGAAGGCCCGATGGGTTCCGTCGTCAACGTCATGTCCAGCATCGAAGTCCGCGGCAGGCGCATAAGGTTCCTGCCCGCATACCATCCCGCGGCCACAATCTACAACAGGGAGCTGCGCCGGGAGCTGGAGAGGACGATGGAGATCGTCGCGGGAGAGCTGAGATGAGATTCTCCGGGTTCATGATAGACATGGACGGGACCGTCTACAAAGGCGGGAACAAGATAGACGGGGCGGACGCCTTCATCTCTTGCCTCCGCTCCAAGGGCATCCCTTTCGTGTTCCTCACGAACAATTCCGCATATCCCAGGAGACATTATCTGGACAAGCTTCTGTCCATGGGGTTCGACGTCGGGATGGAGAATGTTCTCACATCCACAGTCGCCACCATCCGTTTCCTGCTGTCGGAGCGCCCGGGGAAGAAGGTATATCCTATAGCATCTCCCGGGGTTGTCGCCGATCTGGAGGAAGCCGGGCTTATCCTTGATTTCGAAAACCCCGACATAGTCCTCCTCGCATTCGACCGCACCATCACCTACGATAAGATCAACGCCGGTTACAGGTTCCTCAAGTGCGGAGCGGAGCTCATCGCCACACATCCCGACGATCTCTGCCCCACGGAGGATTCCTACGATGTCGATATCGGCCCTTTCATAAGGCTGTTCGAGCAGATGTGCTGCGTCAAAGCTACAGTCATCGGCAAGCCCAGCGGTCTGATGCTGAGCATGGCTGCCCGCGAGATGGGCGTAGATCCGGAAGGGACCGTGATGGTCGGCGACCGCCTTTACACAGACATGTAGATGGCAGACTGCGCCGGAATAGCATCGATATTGGTTCTCACCGGGGAGACATCCAGAGAAGATTTGGATGGTTCCGGCATCAAACCGACTTACGTCCTGAATTCGGTGGCGGACATACCGAAAATCATCTGACGCGGCCCGGCACTCCTTCCGCGCAAAGGGCGAATGGCGATTCTATAGTATATAACTGCGCCGCAAACCGCCGGTTCGGATGCCCAGGCTAAGGGTTCCGATGTCGGGTTGATTTAGGTTCAGCGGACGGCCTCTATGCGAGATAGGCTCGTAGATCGTATGGTTTTCGGCCCTGTATTCTGTGTCCGATACAGATATTAGCGCATATCACGTACATTTTCCCAGAATATGGATTCCGGTAATCCAGCATTTGGGGGTGTGTTTGATGAAAGCAAGCAGTTGCATGGCAATAGCGACGATTCTGACGGCTTTGGTGCTTCTTGCCATAGGGGTGGCCGTCGCGGAAGGGTCTTCGGTCTCGTCTGACCAGGTTCCTTCGGATAAGGGCGGCGACATCCCTCAGCCAAAAAGTTACATGTACGTCTTGACCACGGACAACGAAAACAATCGGATTACCAGAGTGCAGGTGTCTGAGAATGGATCTGCGCTCAGCATGATGACCGCGATGCTGACTGGATCGGAGGGTATATCCTCGTTCTGGAACTTTGACAAGGATACGGGAATGGGCCCCTTCAACTCCTTTTATGCTGCAATCAATATAGAGGCCGGGCCGGAAGCGGATAACGGGGAGAAACTTCTGAACACGGCCGCCGGCACCGTGGCCTTCGTCCTTGATCCATATAATCTTTCCAGAACGATCAAGGGAACCGAATTCACAGGGGACTACAATGTGATGTTGATAGTGCCGGCGGTGTACTGGAAGGCTGACGGCAATGATCTGTACCTTTCCAGCTCCCCGAGCTATTCCGCAGGCGGATCGATTGTGGGCGGCATGGTCGCGTACGCGCACACCGCGACGTCAGGGGGCTCCGAGTCCGTGTTCCCGTACCTGGGCATCGGCGTCTACGAGGCTTCCGTCTCCGACGGGAAGATGGTTTCCGTGAGCGGTGCGGTTCCGCAGGCTAACACGAATTATGAGGGTTTCAGGTCCTTCGCGGATGCTTTGGCGCCCGCAGAAGGCTCCGACTACCAGATGTGGAACTTCTGGCAGTGGACCCTCTGCAAGATGATG
>JAFXUX010000003.1 GCA_017524805.1 Candidatus Methanomethylophilaceae archaeon | reverse complement strand
TTCCTCAGCGCGCTGAGGATCCAGAAGCCCGACGAGAGGCAGACGCTGCCCGCATCCCAATACATCCCTCAAAGCGCCATCGAAACTGCGAAAGAGGGCCAGAAGGCCGAATGATATACCTACAAAAACGAGAAATTCAGACACAGTCACGGGCCAATCGTTATCTATGGTCCGATGCATCGGAGCGGCAGTAGGCGGTATCATGTCAAAGAAGCAGGCCCAGACCAAGGTGCGCGTGCTGTTCATCGATCGGAAGAACGATTTCGTCTCTCAGGTCGCGGAGCATTTCGCCAGGGAGATGTTCCCCGATCTTTACGATGTCTACAGCGCAGGCCCCGAGAAAGACGCGATCGACTGCGAGATGATCTCCGTCCTGTACCAGAACGGGGTGGACATAAGGAGGCAGGTCTCCAAGGACTTCAAGGACGAGGAATATCTCAGGAAGGACCAGGAGTACGATGCGGTCGTATACATGGATAAGGCCACTTACGAGGAGTGGGCTCCGAGGACCCCCTGGCAGGGCAGGCAGATGCTGGTCGATATGAGGGCCAGACCCGATTTCGCCGCCACCGACGACGCCGAACTCTATGACGAGTATTACAAGTCCATGGAAGAGGTCAGGAACTGGGTCAAAACAAACATGAGCGATCCAAACGTTTTGAAGGCGCAGCTCAGCCGATGATACCGGTAATCATCTACGACAAATGCCAATGCGACCCCAAAAAGTGCACCGTCAAGCGGATGCTGAAGTTCGGGCTGGGCAAGGAGGCCAAGACGCTCGGGGCCATACCGCCGGGTTCCATTGTGCTCTCCCCGTTCGCGGAGAGGGCTATGTCTCCGGCTGATTTGCCCCATGCCCGCCGCGGTTTGGTCGTGATGGACCTGACTTGGACCAACATCGACGAGTTCCCGCGTCTGAAAAGGGTGGAGGAACGCGCCCTGCCCTATCTTCTGGCTTCCAATCCTATCAATTGGGGGAGGCCCATGGAGCTCAACAGCGCCGAGGCGGTAATGGCGGCGCTTTACATCCTCGGCGAGAAGGAGCAGGCCGATTCCTTTTTGGGGAGGTTCAATTGGGCCCCGGAATTCCTCAGGCTGAACGGAGCCATGCTAGAGGATTACTCCAAAGCCAAGGACAGCTCCGAAGTCGTCGCCATCCAGGAAGAATATATCCGTTCTGTGATCGGCGAACGAGGCTATCTTTGGATTTCTCCCTGCCCACGAGCATCAGCGCGATCAGTATCATCGCCAGCCCCGCCGCGGTCTCAAGGGTTATGTCTTCGCCGTAAAGGATCAGGCCGAGTGCGGTCGCGGTCATGGGTTCGGCGAAAGTTATCACCGATGTTTTTCCGGCTTCTATTCTTTTCAGCGACCAGTTGAACAGCGCGAAAGGCAGCAGGGTCATGAAAATTCCGAGGGCAACTATCAGGGCCAGGTTGCCGAGGTCGGCCGATACGGTGGAGAAGGCGGACGGGAGGTCGCAGAAAGGCGCCAAACCGGCTATCGCAACCAGAGAGCCGTAGAACAGGATCTCCGTCGCAGATACTCCGTTCTCCGACAGATCTTTGGAGCATATCGTGTACGTTGCGAAGCAGAATCCAGACACGGCTCCGCACAAGATTCCGATGGGATCCATCGATCCCGGGTCCGATATGAGATTCGCGCACAGGACGCATCCCAGGAACGCCACGATGACGGCGGCGGCTTTCGTTTTGGTGAGGCTCTCGCCGAACAGCGGAACGGATACTGCGACGACGATGAACGGGGCTAGGTATTGAAGCACCGTAGACATCGACAGCGAAATCAGAGTCATCGACTCGAAATACAGCGTGGAATTCGCGGATATGCCGATTATGGCCATGATCGCGATCAGAATGGCGGATCTCCGCGATGGGGTCGGTTTTCCGCGGAATCCGTGCCACATTATGGGCGCCATGATGAGCGCCACGATAATGTAGCGCAGGCAGGTCATTTGCATGGGCGTGATGCCGATGGAAGCGCATCCGCGAACGAAAGGGCCCAGAAATCCCCATATAATACCCGCGGCAAGAGCCGCCAAGGCGCCAGCGCGTTCCCCGGACCCATACACGCCTGCTCATTTGTTGCCTGCAATATATGCTTTCACAATCGTCTCCGCGTTTTTCGATCGGATTTGACGGTGTAACGAAACCGTAGCGACTGGATTTATACTTCCTTTGGTTAATGACCTGACATATGGCGGAGGACGACCTTTTGCGGATGATATGGGAGGCTCTGGGAAACGATATGCTGACGACCAGAGAAGCCACCGATAGGCTCGAGCATCTGTTCAGTTACAGGTGTCCCGACGATTTGGCTAAGACCCTCTCGAAATACCGCAGGGAAGGCCGTATCAAAGGGGCGATATCCATGGAACGCGGCGGATGGATATGGTGGGCGGATGAGGAATGCCGTTCCCAGGAGGTCTGAGCATGGCTATGAATTTCCAGGACAGCGAGATAGAGCTGGCATGGTCGGAGGTCTTCTCCAAGGACGAATACCGCATAGCCATCGCGGAGATAGCAAACAAATATCCGGATCCCAAGAGCCTGAACGTCGATTACGCCGACATAAACGCGTACAACGTGGATTTCGCCATGTTCATGCTCGATTACCCTGACAGATGCCTCAGCCTGGCCAGGAAGACCGTCATGTCCCTGGTGCCCAACGTCAACCGCCCGGGGGATGTCATCAACGTCAGGATACGCAATCTCCCCCGCGACGCCACCGTGGAGATCAGGAATCTCAGGTCGGAGCATCTCCTCAAATTGGTTGCCGTCGAAGGCTTGGCCAGGAAAGTCACGGCCGTGAAGCCGCGCCTGACCCACGCGCTGTTCAGATGCGCCAGATGCGGGGCGGAGACATGGGTCGAGGAGACCGGCATGATCCTGAGGGAGCCTGTGATGTGCTCCAACCCCGAGGGCGGATGCAACAAGCAGGCGGTCAGGTTCATCCTGGACCAGAACGCGTCCGTATACACCGACACACAGAAGATAGAGATCCAGGAGAGCCCGGAGGGACTCAGAGGCGGCGCCCAACCCGAAAGGATAACCGGATACGTCGAGGACGACATCGCCGGGCAGGTCACGGCAGGGAACCGCATCACGCTGGTCGGGATTCTGAGGGCGGTCGAGAAGTCTGACAGGGACAAGACGACAGTTTTCGATACATTCCTCGATGTGCTCGCGGTGGAATTCGAGCAGCACGAATACGATGAGATCCAGATAACCGCGGAGGATGAGGAGAGGATAATGGAGATGTCCAGGGACAAGGATCTCTTCAACAACATCGTCCAGTCCATCTCGCCGACGATCAACGGCTTGGAGGAGGTCAAGGGCGCGATCGCCTTGCAGCTGTTCGGTGGTTCCCACAAGACTTTGGACGACGGGACCGTGATCAGGGGTGACATGCACATTCTTTTGATAGGGGACCCCGGTGTCGCCAAGTCCCAGCTTCTCAGATATATGAGCATGCTCGCGCCCAGAGGGATCTACGCCTCAGGGAAATCCGCTTCTGCGGCGGGTCTGACCGCGGCGGCCGTGAGAGACGATTTCGGCGACGGGAGATGGACACTGGAGGCCGGTGCGCTGGTCCTCGCGGACAAAGGTCTGGCATGCATCGATGAGCTGGACAAGATGACCGACCAGGACCGTTCGTCCCTCCACGAAGCAATGGAATCCCAGAAGATTTCTGTGGCTAAGGCAGGAATCACAGCGACTCTGCAGTGCAGGTGCTCGATGCTGGCCGCGGCCAACCCGAAATTCGGGAGGTTCGACGAGGGTGCCTCCATTTACGACCAGATCAATCTGCCTCCGGCGCTCATGTCCCGTTTCGATCTCATATTCGTCCTCAGGGACAAGCCGGAAGTCACCAGAGACAAGAAGATCACTGAGCACATCCTGTCTGCCCATCAGCGCGGTCAGGCCCGCCAGATCTCGGAGGACTCCCGCATAGAGGGGGTTGACATCGCAGGCATCATCGAGAGGACCAACAACATCAAGCCGATCTATGACGTCGAGATCCTGAGGAAATATGTCGCGTATTCCAAGCGCATCGTGCCGGTGATGACCGAGGACGCGTACAAAATCATAGAGGACAGCTACCTTCAGATCAGGAAGACCGCCAAGGAGGATTCCGTGCCGATAACCGCCAGGCAGCTGGAGGCTTTCGTGCGCCTTTCGGAGGCGTCCGCCAAGATGAGGCTGAGCAACAAAGTGACCGACCTGGACGCGAACCGTGCGGTAGATCTCGTCGAGCATTATCTGAGGGGCATCGCCGGGACCGAGGACGGGTCTTTCGACATGGGCATAGTCGACACCGACAAGAACAAGGTCAAGCTGGACAAGAGAGGCATCGTCAAGCGCATAATCAAATCCGCGGGCGAGGCCGGCATCGTCCTGGAGGACATCGTCGCCAAGTGCGGGCACGAGGGGCTGTCGCCCAGCGAAGTGGAGAAGATCGTCAAGCAGCTCCATGACGCAGGCGAGATCTTCGGGACCAAGGAATTCAAAATTGCCTGAGGGGATAATACGTACGCAAGGATGCATATGATGGGCGGGGACACGATCCTCGCCGCGTGCGACGACGAGCTTCTTGGCAGGTCCCTGAAGGAAGGGGGCCGCAGGATCGCGGTCAGCGAAGCCTTCTACAGCGGCGCGGCCATCGAAGAGAATGAGCTGGCCGAATGGATGAGATCGGCCGGTTCCATGAATCTGATAGGCAACCGCGCCGTGGAATTGGCGGTCAGGGAAGGGTACGCAACTTCGGACCAAGCGTTCGAGATCTGCGGCGTCAAATATCTGATGGTCGTGATGATGTGAATTTCTGCGTGAAATGCGGCCGCGATTGCGCGGAATCTCTCGAGGGCATGTGCGTAAGCTGCTGGCTCGACGGAAGGAAGCTGTCGACGATGCCGCACCACGTGGACCTGAAGGTCTGCGCGAACTGCGGGGAGTTCTGCTTCAACGAAAGATGGTACGGGATGAAGGTAGAGGACGCCGTCGCCAAAGCAGCCCAGAGCGCCATAAGGATAATAGAGGGCGCGGAAGTCGTGGACGGGGACATCCTTGTGTCCAAGAAGGATCCTTTCGTGTACGAAGTGACGCTGCAATCCGTGCTCGACATAATGGGCTACGTGACGACCGACACGGCATCCGTCATAGTCCGCATCAAGAAAGGCGTGTGCAAGCCCTGCTCCAGGAAGCTCGGAAGCTATTACACTTCGATACTCCAGATCAGGGCAGGCTCCAAAGATCTCAGCCCGGAGCTGAGGAACGAGGTTCTGACCGCGGTGGAGAAGTCGGTGGCCAAGCAGGCGGAGAACAACAAGCAGCTTTTCATAACCAAGACGGAGCTGGTCACGGGAGGCGTCGACGTCTACCTATCATCCATATCCCTGGGGAAATCCCTGATGAAAGAGCTGGGAGAAACCTATTGCGCCGAGACCAAGGAATCCCCGAAGCTGGTGGGGCAGACCGCCGACGGCCAGGACATGTACCGCCTGACATACCTTGTGCGCCTGCCGGAATACCATGTGGGCGACGTGGTGATCTCCGGAGGGAGATACTGCAAGCTGCTTCGCATATCGTCTTACGGCGGCCGTGCGTTGGACCTCTTCGATTTCAGGGAGAAAGCGGTCAGGAAGGCGGACATCCCATCGCTGAAGCTGTACGAGAAAGCCGGGAATCTCAAGGAAGCGACGGTCATAAGCCGTTCCGGGCGCGAGATTCAGATCATGCATCCCGACAATTATTCCGCCGTGGATCTGAAGGTCCCGGAGGGATATGAAGCCCCGGACACGGTGCATGTGGTGCCCATAGACGACGTGCTTTATCTGGTCCCGTGAGCACAGTTTTTAACGGCGTCCTCCTATCCAAGGGGCATGATGAGACTGCCAGAGCCGGTGGAGGACGTCGTCGTCAACCTTCTCCGCTTGGCCAACACAAAGCTCCCGATGGACATCGGCTGGGCGCTCGAAGCCGCCGCCGGATGGGAATCTGGGGAGATAGCCAGCATTCAGCTCGGCGCCATAATGGAGAACGCTAAGAAAGCCGAGCATCTGGGGCTTCCCATGTGCCAGGACACCGGGATTCCGGTGTTCTATGTCAGAGGGAAGTTCGATTCCTCGATAGCCAAGGACATTGCCAACGGGGTGCGGAGGGCGACCAAGTCGATCCCGCTGAGGCCCAACGCTGTCGATCCCATCACCCGCGAGAACAGCGGCGACAATCTCGGGCTGGGCATGCCCATAATCCATTACATGCCGACCGACGACGAGTTCACCGAGATCACCGTCCTCCCGAAAGGGGCCGGCTCGGAGAACATGACCCGCCTGGCGATGCTGAACCCCTCCGATGGGATCGAAGGCGTGAAAAGATTCGTCATCGACGCCGTTCTCGACGCGGGCGGAAGGCCCTGCCCCCCGACCATAGTCGGAGTCGGCATAGGCGGGACATCCGACAGATGCGTGGAGATGGCCAAGGAGGCTCTTCTCGCTCCGATAGATTCGGAGAATCCAGACCCGGATCTGGCGAAGCTGGAGGAGGATCTGTTCACGGCGCTCAATTCCTCCGGTCTCGGGCCGATGGGATTGGGCGGATCGACGACGTCGTTCGCGGTGAAGGCGAAGAAAGCTTACTGCCACACGGCCAGCCTTCCAGTTGCCGTCAACATCGGATGCTGGGCGACCCGCCGCGCCTCCGCCAGGATAACAGAGAACGGTGTCCACTATTCTCAGGGGGCCATATTATGAGGTCGTTCACCGCCCCTCTCACAGAAACTGATGCAAGATCGCTGAAGCTCGGGGACACCGTGTATCTCTTCGGTTCCGTCATAACCGGCCGCGACGAGATGCACATCCGCGCCCTGGAATACGCAAAGGAAGGCAAGCCTCTGCCTCAGGGGTTGGAAGGCGCCACCCTGTTCCATTGCGGTCCGATAATGGCCAAGAACGACGCCGGAGAATGGAAGGTCTTGGCAGCAGGGCCCACCACCTCCGCCAGGATGAACAAGCTGGAGCCCGAGATGATCCGCAGATTCCATATCCGCGCCATCATAGGCAAGGGCGGGATGTCAGACGGGGTCGCAGAAGCCATGAAGGAAGTCGGCTGCGTATATCTGGCTGCCACCGGCGGGGTAGCGATATCGTACGCGGAAGGGCTCAAAAGATGCTCCGGCGTGGAATGGCTCGACTTAGGGATGGCGGAAGCCATGTGGCGCTTCGAAACGGATAGGTTCGGCCCTCTCATCGTCGCCATGGACGCGGAAGGGAACAGCCTTTACAAGAGGGTCTCGGAGTCCCTGGTCAGGGGTAATTGATCCCGTTCTTGACGTATTCGTCCCCATCCTCTTCGCCATAGCCGATGTCGTCCGAGTCTTCGGTGCTGCCTTTCTCTTCGGGTAAGGGCCCGATGACCGTGGCGGCATTGGCTCTCTTTCTCTTGCATATCAGGAATACGGCCATGCCGACGCCGACGATGATGAGAAGGATGACTATCCCAAGGACCTGCAGGGCGTGCGGGGTATCCATGCCCCAGATCGCTTCGCTGCTTCTCATGTCGAGGGTGACATAAAGCGGAGGCCCGCCTGCGGAGACATTCCCGAAATCCACTTGCTTGAACCCCTTGCATTCCACCGAAATTGAATATTCTCCTTTTGGGCATGGGAGGCTGAAGAAGCCTTTGGAATCGGTGGTGGACCTGTATATGGTTCCGTTGCTGCTTACAGCGGTTATCTCGGCGTTTTTGAGGAAGGTATTCTCCCCTTTGATGTCGCTGGAGACGTATCCCTCGATGAAAGTGGCGCTTTCTCCGCCGCCTTCGGCAAAAGATGCGAACGGCAAGAGCGCCGCCAAAACCACGATCGCAACGGTCGCAGCGGGAAACGCCAAGTGTCTCATGCCACCTTGCATGGTATGGAAATCTAATACGTTTTCGGAGGATTTACGGTTAATTGTGAGCAATCAATAATGTTTATATTGCATCCAATCATAGGCTATGCGATTGTGGTCGGATGATCGAGAGAATAGACAGGGCCTATACCAAAGGTGAAGTCATGGGTATGATGGAGCCTTTGATCTCAACGTGGTTCAACGAGAAGTTCGATGATCTCACGATACCGCAGGCAAAGGCGATACCGGTCATTCATCAGCGCCGCAACGTTCTCGTCTCGTCACCGACCGGCTCGGGAAAGACTCTCACGGCATTCACGAGCATCATCAACGAACTCACCCGCTACGCCAGGGAAGGGACCCTGGAAGAGCGCGTGTATTGCATCTACATATCCCCGCTCAAAGCCCTCGCCAACGACGTCAACCGCAATCTCAACACCCCTCTGGCGGAGATGAGGGAAGTCGCCGCCGCCCACGGCATGAACGTGCCGGACATCAGGGTGGCCGTAAGATCCGGCGACACCAGCCAGACCGACAGGCAGAAGATGGTCCGCCATCCGCCCCACATTCTGATAACTACCCCGGAAAGCATGGCGCTGATTCTCGCGGCCCCGAAGTTCAGGGAATCGTTCAAGAAAGTCGAATGGGTCATTCTGGATGAGATCCACGACATATGCGATTCCAAGAGAGGCGCGTTCCTTTCCCTCACGCTGGAGCGTCTGAGAGCACATTGCGACGGCGAGTTCACACGCATAGGCCTGTCCGCCACTTTGGCTCCGATAGAGGAGATAGCAGGATATCTGGTCGGAAGCAATCCGGACGGCACCTCCAGGGATGCTGTGCTCATAGAGTCCGGCTCCAAGAAGGAGCTGGATTTGAAGGTCATATGCCCTGCGAACGATATGACCGCTCTATCTTCGGACATCGTGAATTCCATGATGTACGACGCTCTGAAGGAGCTCATAGACCAGCACGAAACGACTCTGGTCTTTACGAACACCCGCTCAGGCGCGGAGAGCGTCGTATACAAGCTGAAGGAGAGGGGACTGGACAACATCGAGGTCCACCACAGCTCCTTGGGGAAGGAGATAAGGCTGGACGTCGAGGAGCGCCTCAAGCGCGGGGAGATCAAATGCGTGGTTTCCTCCACTTCTCTGGAGCTCGGGATAGACATAGGTTCCGTGGATCTGGTGTGCCAGATCGGGTCCCCGAAATCCGTCGCGAAAGGGCTGCAAAGAATCGGAAGGAGCGGGCACAGCTTCGGCAAGATCGCGAAAGGCCGTCTTCTGGTGTTCGATCCTGACGATCTGGTGGAATGCGCCGTGCTGTGCCGCGCCGCCCATCGCAGCGACGTGGACCGCGTGGGCATACCGGAGAATTGCCTGGATGTGCTGTCGCAGACCGTCGTGGGAATGAGCCTGGACAAGAGGTGGGATACCGATGAGGCCTACAACCTTGTGAAAGGCTCCTACTGCTATCGCAACCTTCCCCGGGAGAAATTCGACAGCGTCCTCAGATACCTGGGGAGCAAGGACGACTTTGAAGGCGTCTATTCCAAGATATGGTATGACGAGGAAGAAAAGCAGTTCGGGAAGAAGAAAGGCTCCCGCATGATCTACTTTATGAACTTGGGGACGATCCCCGAGGAAGCGAATTACAGGGTCATCACAAGCCACGGGACCATGGCCGGGGAGCTGTCCGAGAAATTCGTTGAGAGGCTGTCGCCCAGGGATGTCTTCGTTCTGGGAGGCCGCTCGTTCGAGTTCGTCCGCTCCAAAGGCATGACGGCCTACGTCAAAGAGGCCAACGGAAGGAAGCCCACCGTGCCTTCCTGGGCGGGCGAGATGCTTCCCCGCAGCTTCGATCTGTCAATGGACATAGCCATGTTCAGGAAGGAGATGGCGTCCCGCATCAAGGATCCCGATTCCAAGGCTGTGAAATCGATCTCTGAGGAGTTCGACGTCAACGCAGGTTCCGCCCGTTCGATCCTATCTTATTTCAGGGAGCAGGAGGCCGTCGCGGGTTTCATCCCGGATTGCGACTGCCTCGCCGTGGAGGAGTACATAGACCCTTCCGGCAACCAGAAGCTGGTCTTCCATTTCCCATTCGGCCGCAGGGTGAACGACGCTCTGTCCCGCGCATATGCGTACAGGATGACCGCCATGATCGGCGCCAACGTCTCGGTGACGATATCCGACGACAGCTTCATGCTCGGCTGCCCCAGGAAATTCGACATGGGACTGATTCCGGGGCTGATAAGGTCGTCGGAGCTGGAGCAGGTGCTCAGGAAATCCCTCAAAGACTCCGAGATATTCAAGCTGAGGTTCAGGCACACCGCCGCCCGCAGCTTCATGATCCTCCGCAATTACAGGGGGAAGCCCATATCCGTCAACAGGCAGCAGGTCCGGTCCAGCTATCTCCTCGAGATGCTGGAGGATATGGAGGACGTCCCTGTCATCGAGGAGACTTACCGCGAGGTGATGGAGGACGATATGGACATCAGGAACGCGGAATACGTTCTGAATCTCCTGGATTCCGGCAGGATGGGTCTGAGGCTGATCCACTATGGAGGGACGCCTTCTCCGTTCGCCCATTCCGCCATCCTCTCAGGTTTCTCCGATATAGTCCTGATGGAGGACCGTTCCGCACTTCTCAGGGAGCTCCACCGCAAAGTCCTGTATCGCGCGCTGGGCGACTCCGTGAGCGAGTTCGAGTTCACTGAGGACCAGATAATCCCGTATTTCGCGCAGAAAGCGCCCCGCATCTCTTCCAAGGATGACATCCCGAAGCTTCTGATGAGGACCGGCCCTCTCCAAGCCATCCGCGAGCGCGGGCGCAACGTATACACTTACACCGACGAAGACAAGAAAGTCGTGGACGGCTGGGTGAGGGAGCTTCTCAGAGACGGATCCATCGGCACAGTATACATGGACGACGTCCACATCATGGTCGCATCCGAGATCCCATACTATGCGGCAGCCACCCGCAAGGAGCGCCGCCTGACGGATATGGACGAGGACGTTCTGGCCAGGGTCGGCGAAGGCTCTTCCATATCAGAGATCGCGGAGGCGCTGGAGGCCAGCGAAGACGCCGTCCTGAGGAGCCTGAGAAAGCTGGAGTCCATGTACAAAGTCCGCCGCACAGACGTGGACGGACGCGGGAAATGGACTTTCGCTCTCGCCGAATATCCTGAGGTGGAGGTCAAAGCCGCCGTGGACCGCATAATGCTGAGGTATCTGGATTGCTTCTCGCCGGCGACCGTTCAGGAAGCCGCGTTCGCGCTTTCGCTTCCGGACGACGAGGCCTTCGCTTCCCTGGAATCGCTGGTGGCTTCAGGAGAAGTCTCCAAGGGCCGCTTCCTGATCTCCGAGAACGACCAGTACATGCTGAAGCTGGACCACATGAGGCTCCGCTCCGGCAAGAAGAACGTGTTCGATTACGACACCGTGGAGCGTTATAGGCTCTCCAAAGGAAACGATTTCCCGGACATACGCTCGTATTTCGATTTCTACGGCAGCGCCGGAAGCGAGATGGACGTGTACAACAGAGTGAGGGGCTTCGACCTGAACGAATGGCATTCCATGAGGAAATCCGGGGAGCTCCTTCTGGGCAGGTTCGTCAGGGGAAGGGTAAGGTACGTGCTGAAGGAGGAAGGCGACAAGTACGCCGCTCTGAGGCGCGAGGAGATCCAGCCCGGTGACCTGGCCGTCCTGAACATGATCGACGGCATGGGAAGGGCCACGATGAGGCAGCTGTCCGCCGCTCTGGGCGCGGACAAAGGCGAGGTGAAGGACGCCGTCATGCGTCTGGACCGTTCACTGCTGGTCATACGCGATTTCGACGAGAGGGAGGATTGGGGAACCGAGAACGTATATGCCGTGTACCGCCCGTCAGAGGTATCCGGCGATCCCACGCGGGACCTTCTGGGGAGGGCGATCAAAGCATACGGCCCGATCCCCGTCAGCTCGCTGAGATATCTGGTGGATGTGCCTTTGGATACTATAGAGGCGCTGATTCCGGAGCTCGGCGCGGAGATAATCACCGTGGGCGAGGGGCAGTCCCAGATGGCGATTATGTCGTCCGAGATACCAAACCTCGAAAGGATGCCGATGCCCGAACTCCCGCTGAAAGTCATCGCCCTTTCCGATCCGGACATCGGGTCTAAATGGGCGGAGATAGCTTCGCGCTACGGGGACAGATGGGTGTATCCCATAGTGAGGGGCAACGCAGTATGCGGCGCCGTCGAGATGTGGGAGATGTCCGGGTGCGTGGAGATCCGCGCCATGGATCTGAATTCCCCAGACCTGCTCCCTGAGGCTCTGGCCGCGTTGGAGCATATGATGGGATACTTCCGCATGAAAGGCTGCGACATCCTCCGCATCAGAGAGATCCTGGGTGTCGACGCCGCGGAATTGGATAAGGAAAAACGCTCTGCTCTCAAAGAGGCCGGCTACAGCTTCGTCAACGGGTTCTGGGCGATGGGAGATTTCGTCCCCTGGACCATAAGCATGCAGGATATGCTTGGCTACATATTCCGCAAGCAGCGCATCGCCAAGGCCGACAGATTCCGCACGGCCGCGGAGGCGATGGACGCCCGCGGATACATCCGCAACGACCAGGAGCTCACCCCACGCGTCATTGACAAGACCGGCATGAAGAGGCTTTTGGAAAGGGGCGACGTCGTGAAGATGACTCTTTCGCCATCTTTCCTAGGCTTCACCACTCTGAAGTGCGCCCCAATCTTCCGCGCGGAGAAAGCGGCCAAGATCGAAGGCCCGGCCTCGGACATTTTCAGGCTGATCAAGGACAGGCAGCCCGTGTCGAAGAGGGAGATAGTCGACCGCTCCCAATACTCCATAGACATAACATCCGAAGCCCTGAATTTCCTGTCGAAATCGTCGGTGCTTTATCAGGACGGGGATTCCCTGTACAATCTGGTCCCCAACAACGGCATGAGCCAGTACGAAGCGGCCAAAGAGATTGCGAAGATGCATTTCAGGTTCTTCGGCGTATTCTCGGCGGAGGAGCTGTCGTCGTTCATGGCGGTCAGGATGCCGACGGTCAGGGCCGCCCTCAGAAGCCTCGAGGACGAGGGATTCCTAAAAAAAGGGTTCTTCCTGGAGGGGGATCCCGCGCTGAGGTGGATGATCGCCGAGGACGTCGGCAAAGATCCGGAGCCGTTCACGGATACGTTCCTCCTCAATACCCAGGACAATCTGCACATCTACCTCAGGTCCCTTTTGAAGGGGGAGGTCACATCCGGAAAATGCCTGATATTCAGCGGGACCCGCCCCGTGGGATCGTTCAAGGGCAAGGTCTGCCCGACCGGCGTCAAAGTCGAGGAATTCGAAGGCTCCGACCGCGCCATGGCGATCCTCAAGAGCGTCGCGGAGATATCCGGCGTGAGCCTGGAGACCGAGAGGCAGCGCGAGGATGACGATTGGAGCGTGTCGGAATCATACATCAAGTTCAATCCCGGCGCCTGAGCGGTGTTAAATATCGGTTGGCAGGTTCATTTGACGATGAAGATACCATGCGAACTCATCGTATGGCATGCCTTGCCGATGATACGCCGCGAGCTGGCGGTGGAGCTCGTAGGATCCCACGGCATGAGCCAGGCGGACGTCGCCAGAAAGTTCGGCATGAGCGACGCTGCTGTGTCCCAATACATCGGGAAGAAGAGGGGGACCAGGCCGGAGTTCGATCCCGAGGATCCGGCAGGCATCATTTTCATGGAAGCCATCCGGGAATCGGCCCGCAGAATCGCGGAGGAAAACGCCGATCCCTCAGTCGAGATGTGCAAGCTGTGCGGGACATTCAGGAAAACGGGGCTTCTTGACAGGGAATTCCTGGCGCAGACAGGCTCTCCGCCTCCCAAATGCTCCTGCTATCCCGGGACGGATCAACGGACGGGCCGATCGTTCCGCGGAATGGCAACGGATGCGAAACTGCGGCGCTGATGCCCCGGCAGACCGTGTTCCGTTATGTATCTTCAAAAGCGATGGCAATGCAATAATGGCCGATCCCAATCCGGCGGACGCGACGACAGGCTGTAAATGCCGGGGCCAGATAAGGTGCACCGCAAACTTTGCAAAGAGGCTGAGGCCACATCGCCGTCATGGTGCTGACCGTGTGCGAAGGCGTGGAAACCATCCGCGTGAGCGTGTTTGCGTACTGCTCCCGTCCGGAGCACGTCGAGATTGTTACGTCCGTGTCGAAGATCGGCGGCAACGCGTTCTACTAGATTGCCTTCCATGATGCCATCGGCGCCAAGGCCAAGAATACGGCCGCGGACCTGGTCAGGAAGGTCTTTGAGGCTGGTTCCGGGTTCCATTATTTGGTCCCCTGATGCCGGCAAAACCGGGGGCAGGCCGTCCGCCCCGATTTTCCTTTCGACTTCCAATGAAATACTATGTTGAAGCGCAATATGATTCCTTGCCCCTGTTTTATATGGATAGCGCATTAAGGAAGCGCATGAGATTCGGGCCCGCAGGATATCCGTCGGCTGGGAAGACGCCGGAGAAGTCGTTGGAATACACCAGAAGCATAGGTTTGGACGCATTGGAGGTGGAGTTCGTCCGCGGGGCACGCATCAGGCCCGAGAGAGCCGATGAAATAGGCGCCAAAGCCAAGGAACTGGATATAAGGCTAAGCTGCCACGCGCCGTATTTCATAAGCTTCAATTCCGAGAACCCTGAGACCAGGGAGAAGAGCGTGGACTACGTCACCAGCACCGCTAGGGCTGCCCACCATCTCGGAGCATATCTGATAGTGATACACGCCGCTTCTTATGGGAAATCGCCCGAGACGGCCCTCCCGTCGGTCATAGAGGGCCTGTCCAAGTGCAAGGACATCCTTGACGACGAGGGGATCAAAGACGTCATCCTCGGCGTGGAGACCATGGGAAAATTGGGGCAGTTCGGGACCCTTGAAGAAATCGGCAAGATCATGGATTCCGTCGATGGCGTGAGGCCGGTGCTGGATGTGGCGCATGTGCACGCCCGCGGGCGCGGATGCCTGAAGACGGAGGCCGACATGCGCGATCTGATAGGGCAATTCTTCCCACTGTGCGGAGATATCGCGCATTTCCATATCAGCTGCATAAAATACGGCGAAAAAGGGGATATATCCCATCTGCCGCTGGAAACGAAGGAACCTGACCTTCAGATTCTGGCCGACATCCTCCAGGATTCCAAGCAGGAATGCACGTTCATCTGCGAGTCGCCGCTGATAGAGAAGGATGCGGTAGTATTCAGGGAAATGTTCCCAGCATATCGCCTATGATGGACATGCAACACGGTTTTTATAGTATCATTCTTTGCAGTAGCTGAGGCCACTGTGGCTTAGGGGTATAGCGGCGGTTTCGTAAACCGCAGGCCGGGGGTTCGATCCCCTCCAGTGGCTCCATTTTCTGCATTCCCAACCGTATTGCGGTCCAGGCTTGTCTGCCCTCAGTTTCCGCCCTTTTTCATGTAGGTGTCCACGATCTTTATGGCGCAGATGTCTCCGCACATGGAGCATCCTTCGCTCTCCTCGGTGCACCCGCGGCATCTGTACCTTCTGGCCTTCTCCTCGTCGATGCAGATGTCGAACATCGCGTTCCAATCCAGCGCTTTCCTGGCCTTCGCCATCTTGGTGTCGCGCTCCCTTCCGATGCCCCTGCAGAGGTCCCCGACGTGGGCCGCGATCTTCGAGGCTATGACGCCCTCTTTGACGTCGTCGGCATCCGGCAGGGACAGGTGCTCCGCCGGCGTCAGGTAGCACAGGAAATCGGCTCCGTTCTGGGTGGCGACCGCTCCGCCTATGGCTCCGACTATGTGGTCGTATCCGGGCGCTATGTCGGTCACCAGCGGCCCCAGCACGTAAAACGGGGCGTCATGGCACATCCTCTTCTCCAGGCGCATGTTCATGGCCACCTGGTCCAGCGGAACGTGCCCAGGGCCTTCCACCATGCTCTGCACACCAGCCTCTCTGGCCCTTACAACCAGGTGGCCGAGAGTCATCAGCTCAGAGATCTGCGCCTGGTCGGAGGCGTCGTCTATGCATCCGGGCCTGAATCCGTCTCCGAGGGACAGCGTGAACTCGTATTCCCTCGCGAGATCGAGAAGATAATCGAAATTCTTGTAGAGGGGGTTCTCTTCCCCGTTGTGAAGGATCCATGCGGTGAGGAACGATCCCCCTCTGGACACAACGTCCGTCGTTCTGCCGCTTTTGCTGAGCCACCCCACGCTTTCCTTGGTTATCCCGCAATGGACCGTCATGAAGTCCATCCCGTCTTTGGCGTGCTTCTCGATGCCGTTGAATATGTCGTCCTCGGTCATCTCGACTATCGCCTTTTTTCTGGCGGCCATCACTCCGGTCTGATATATGGGGACGGACCCCATCATCACGGGGCATTCGGAGATGATCTTCCTCCTTATCGCGTCTATGTCCCCTCCGGTGCTCAGGTCCATCACCGCGTCCGCCCCGTATTTCATGGCGACCTTCAGCTTCTTCAATTCGGCGTCAAGGTCGGCCATGTCGCGGGACGTACCAAGGTTTACGTTCACTTTGATGGACAGCCCTTCGCCGATTGCGGCAGGTTTGGCGTCATGCACGGGGTTGTGCGGCGCGCAGATGCGTCCCGATGCTATCCCGTTCCTTATGAATTCGGCGCTGACCCCTTCGTTCTCCGCGATCTTTCTCATCAGAGGCGTGATCTCGCCTCTGCAGGCTTCTTCCATGATGGTGCTCATTGCCGATGGAATGGCGAGCGCAAAATAATACTATGCCTGCGACCAGCCAGAGCGATGGGCGCATCTGTGGCGAGGTCTGCGGATCAGTCCACATGTCACTTATAATTTGCGCGCACGCGCACGCGTATATTTATTATAGTATCGACGCTTACCATCGAGGGATACAATGGGCGACGAGAACAGCGCTGGCGCTTCCGAAGAGTACAATGCGGACAGCATAGTGGCATTGAAGGGGCTGGAAGCGGTCAGGAAGAGGCCTGGAATGTACATAGGCTCCACGGATTCGCGCGGCCTGCATCACATGGTCTATGAGGTCGTGGACAACGGCATTGACGAGGTCATGGCGGGGTTCGCTACCGAAGTGGACGTTGTCATCAACGAAGATGGGTCCATCACCGTCACCGATGACGGCAGAGGCATCCCGACCGGAATCAACCACAAGGAAGGCAAATCCGCGCTGGAGCTGTGCCTCACGGATCTCCATGCCGGAGGGAAGTTCAACCAGAACAGCTACAAGGTCTCCGGAGGTCTGCACGGAGTCGGTGTTTCCGTGGTCAACGCGCTGTCGTCCAAGCTCATTGCGACCGTTTACCGCGAGGGCAAGATATTCAGGCAGTCCTACAAGATAGGCGTGCCGGACGGTCCCGTGGAGACGATCGGAGAATCCGACAGGCACGGGACGGAGATAAGGTTCTGGCCGGACGCCGAGATGTTCGAGACGGTAGAGTTCGATTACACCACGCTTCAGAACAGGTTCCGCAACCAGGCTTTCCTCAACAGCGAGGCTACCGTGAATTTCGAGGACAAGCGCACCGGCAGGAAGGAGAGGTTCCATTACGATGGCGGGGTCTCCGAGTTCGTCCAGTACCTCAACAGATCAAAGACTCCGATCCATCCGGTCCCGATGCGTTTCGCCGGCGAGAGGAACGGGGTCAACATCGACATCGCCCTGCAATACACAGACGGATACAACGAGGAGATCGACTCGTTCGTGAACACGATCTACACGCCGGAGGGAGGGACCCATCTCACCGGATTCAGGACCGCGCTGACGAAGTGCATCAACGACTACGGCAAGACCAACGGGATCCTCAAGGACATCACGCTGGAAGGGTCGGACGTCCGCGAAGGACTCACGGCGATAGTCAGCATCAAGATGGCCGAGCCCCAGTTCGAAGGGCAGACAAAGGCCAAGCTGGGCAGCAGCGTCGCTCAGGGGGCCGTCATAGGCCTGATGACCGAGAAGCTGACCGAGTATCTTCTGGAGAACCCTCCCGTGGCTCAGATCGTGCTGAAGAAGGCCATATCAGCCTATGAGGGCAGGGAGGCCGCCAGGAAGGCCAGGGACGCCACCAGAAGGAAGAGCGTCCTGGAGACCACCAGCCTTCCCGGGAAGCTTGCGGATTGCTCCGAAAGGGACCCTTCCAAATGCGAGCTGTACATCGTGGAGGGAGATTCCGCAGGCGGGAGCGCCAAACAGGGCAGGGACCGCGCGTTCCAAGCCATCCTTCCCATAAGGGGGAAGATTCTGAACGTGGAGAAGACGAGGCCGGACAAGCTTCTGGACCACGAGGAGATCAAGAACCTTGCCATAGCCATCGGAGGCGGGATAGGGAAGGATTTCGACGTCTCCAAGATCCGCTACCACAACGTCGTCATAATGACCGATGCGGATGTGGACGGGGCGCACATATGCACGCTCCTGCTGACGCTCTTCTACAGGCAGATGAGGCCTCTGATAGACGGCGGGCACGTATACATCGCCATGCCGCCTCTGTACAGGGTATACAAGGGCAAGAAGCAGATCTACGCCTATAACGACGAGGAAATGGCCGCGGCAATGGCCGAGCTGGGATCCGGATGCAACGTGTCGAGGTACAAGGGTCTGGGAGAGATGAACCCCCAGCAGCTGTGGGACACCACCATGGACCCGGACACCAGGATGATGAAGAAAGTCACGGTCGAAGACAGCATGATCGCCGATCAGCTGTTCTCCGTCCTCATGGGAGACGACGTCGAGCCCAGAAGGGAATTCATCGTCGAGCATGCCCACGAGGTCATGAACTTGGATGTGTGATATCATGGACGGCGAGAAGAAAGTCATAATCCAGCCGGTCGAGAAGGAGATGCAGCGCTCTTACATCGACTACTCCATGAGCGTCATAGTCGGCAGGGCGCTGCCTGACGTCCGCGACGGGCTGAAGCCGGTGCACAGGAAGATCCTGTTCGCCATGGACAACCTAGGCCTGACCTACAACCGCCCGCACAAGAAGTCCGCGACCGTGGTGGGAGAGGTCCTCGGTAAATACCATCCCCACGGAGACTTCGCGGCCTACGAGGCCATGGTGAGGATGGCGCAGCCGTTCTCTCTGAGATACCCTCTGGTCGACGGGCAGGGAAACTTCGGATCTGTCGACGGGGATTCCGCGGCCGCGATGCGTTACACCGAAGCCAGGATGTCCAAGATGGCCAGCGATCTTCTGGCCGACATCGACAAAGAGACCGTGGACATGGTGGACAATTACGACGGCTCGCTCAAGGAGCCCTCTGTATTGCCATCCAAATTCCCGAATCTTCTGGTGAACGGGTCGGACGGCATAGCGGTGGGGATGGCCACGAAGATGCCGCCCCACAACCTCGGCGAGGTCTGCGACGCGATATCATACACCATCGACAATCCCGAGGCGTCCATGGACGAGCTCATGCAGTTCGTCAGAGGCCCCGACTTCCCGACAGGAGGCACGATCTACGGTGTGGGAGGCATCCGCTCTGCCTACGAGACCGGGCGCGGAAGGATGAAGGTCAGAGCCAACACCCACATCGAAGATATGGGCAACGGCAAGGAGCGCATCATCGTCGACGAGATACCTTACCAGGTGAACAAATCGGCGCTGATCGAGCAGATTGCCGACCGCGTCAAGAACAAGGAGATCGAAGGGATCACGGACCTCCGCGACGAATCCGACAGGCACGGGATGAGGATTGTTGTAGAGCTCCACAAAGACGCCCTTTCCGCGGTGGTCCTGGAGAATCTGTTCAAGAAGACGAACATGGAGGTCACCTACGGCATCATCAACATCGCTCTCGTCAACAACAAGCCCTCGGTCCTCTCGCTGAAGGAGCTGATAATGCAGTACATCTCCCACAGGAGGTCCGTGGTCCGCCGCAGAACCGAATACGATCTGAAGCAGGCGGCCAAGAGGTACCACATCCTGGAAGGGCTGATGGCTGCTATAGACATGCTTGACGAGACTATCGCTCTGATAAGGGCCTCAGAAAGCACGGAGGCGGCCAACGCCGGGCTGCAGACCCTGCTCTCGATAGACGAGGACCAGGCGAAGGCCATTCTCGACATGAGGCTGCAGAAACTCACAGGATTGGAGCTGGATTCGATAAGGGCCGAGTACGTGGATCTGGGGCTGAAGATGGCAGACCTGCGCGACATCCTGGCGAACGAATCCAGGATATCCGCCATAATCAAGGACGAGCTGAAGGAGATGAAGGACGCATACGGCGACGAGCGCCGCACCGTCATCGACCCCAACCCTCTGGACAGCGACGAGGAGGATCTCATCCCCAGGCAGAAGGTCGTCATCACCATCTCCCGCGACGATTACGTCAAGAGAATTCCCTTAAGCACATACAGGCAGCAGAGGCGCGGCGGCACCGGGCTGACCGGGATGCAGACCAAGGAGGAGGACCATGTCGATTCGATGTTCGTGATGTCTTCCCACGATTACATCCTGTTCATAACCGACCGCGGGCGCATGCATTGGCTCAAGGGATACCGCGTCCCGGAGGGCAGCAGGCAGTCCAAGGGCAAGCCTCTCGTCAATCTCATACCGGATCTGGAGGAAGGTGAGACAGTCGTCAGCACCGTCTGCACCGCCGACTTCCCCGACGACAGGTTCATAGTGTTCTGCACGAAGAAGGGCAGGGTCAAGAAGACCGCGCTCTCGGCGTACAAGAACGTCAGGTCCAGAGGGATCAAGGCCATAGTGCTGAAGACCTCCGAGGATTCGGAGTCCGAGGACGACGAGCTCGTGGAAGCGGCTATCTGCGGCCCGGACGACGACATCATAATGGCGTCCAAGAACGGCCAGGCCATCAGATTCTCCAACTCCGACGCCCGCCCCATGGGCAGGACCGCGACCGGGGTCATAGGCATGAGGCTGGACGAGGGCGACGAGGTCGTCTCCATGGAGGCCGTGACGTCGGGGGACAGGCTGCTTTCCGTCAGCGAGAACGGATACGGCAAGGTCACCGACGTGGACGCGTACACCAGGCACCACCGCGGCGGCAAGGGCGTGATCACCATGGTCTGCAGCGAGCGCAACGGCAGCGTCCTGAGCGTCAGGAAGGTCTCCCCGGGCGACCAGCTCATGCTGACCTCCAGATCCGGCAAGATGATCCGCATCGACGCCGACACCGTCCGCCAGACCGGGAGGAACGCCCAGGGCGTGAAGCTCATGGACCTCCGGGACGACGACAAGGTGGTTGCGGTGCAGCCGATCATGTCCGATCCCGAGGACGAAGAGATCGAAGCGATAACCGAGGCCTTCTCGGAGGCCGGCGGAGAGGATCTCTGATTTTTTTCCGGGCGGGAGGGGCTCTCCCTTCCCGCCGCACCAATCCGTCCGCATAATTTTTTTTGCGATGTCAGGCTTGGTATTGCCGCACACGTTCTCTGTGAACCATTCGGTGCAGGCCATACGCGGGAAGCCGGAGGCACCGTTCCCGAGGACGAACAGCCAGATGCTCTGCAAGATGCTTCCGGAGAACGCATCCGTCGGCAAGATACGCCTTATTGCGGTGTCGGATTCGCTGCCAGAGCCCGCCGGAACCGGGCGTGTGGGCATATACGGTTCCAACGTCCGCCGTCTCTTCAGGGCCGCCGACATGGCGCCTGATTTCCACTTCAACGCCGTTGAATACTGCCTCATGGAGGCGATTTCCGGCAGGGATTCCGTCCTATATTGCGACGAATGCGTCAAAGGCGCGGTATTGGGCCGCATCGATGCCATGAAAGAGTTCGGCAAATCTGTGGAGGTGGTCATGTGAGCGTGATCGAGACCGAAAGCATCACTTACTATTACGAAGGCTCGAAGACGCCCTCCATGAAAGGGGTCAGCATATCCATCAAGAAAGGCGTCAAGACCGTCATACTGGGCGCAAACGGCGCCGGGAAATCTACCCTCTTCTACCATTTCAACGGCGTCGTGAAGCCCAAGGAAGGCGTCGTAAGGGTCATGGGGGAGCCTGTGAGCTACAGGAAGAAAGGTCTGAAGGCGCTGCGCTCCAAGGTTGCCGTGGTACTTCAGAATCCCGACGATCAGGTGTTCGGGCAGACCGTGGAAGCGGATATTGCCTACGGTCCCAGGAACATGAAGCTCCCTGAGGAAGAGGTCAAGCAGAGGGTCGAGGAGGCCCTTTTCCAGACCGGTCTCGGGGATCTCAGGAGCAAGAACACGCTCCAGCTCTCGTACGGGCAGAGGAAGAGGCTGGCTTTGGCCGGGGCCCTGGCTATGAGGCCGGAGGTCCTGATAATGGACGAGCCTACCGCCGGCCTCGACCCGCAGATGGCTTTGGAGCTTATGGAGCTCGCGGAGCAGCTGCACCACAAGGGTACGACCATAGTGATATCCACCCACGACGTCGATCTGGCATACGCGTGGGCGGACGAGATCCATGTGCTCAGGAAAGGAGAGCTCATATTCTCCGGGAGTTCCGAAGATTTCTATTGCGATCCCTTAGCGGTCCATTCAACCGGCGTCATGCAGCCCTCGATGTTCATCATCAACGGCAATCTCGCCGCATTGCGCGGGGAAGATCCCGCACCATATCCCAGGACGGAGTCTCAATTGGTATCCAAGATGGCATCCGGGCCGAAAGGCAGGATGACGGTGGTCCCGACAGACGCGGATTCGGACGCCGCGGCTCTCGGGAAGATTCTGGCCGGAAGAGGCGATTCCAAGGTGGGAGTGTTCGGGACGTCATCCCGCAGGATGATGTACGGGGCTTCGCTGCCGGCGGATTACGTTTTCAACGGGTTCGAGTCGTGCATGGGAGAATGCCTGATGGGCAGGGACTCCATGCTGGTGTGCGACAGCGATTCGCTCCCTCTGATCGAATCCAAGATCCTGCATCTGAAGGACTTCGGCACCGATGTGGAGTTCGAGACTATCCGGCTGGGATGCTGAGGAAGAGGGGTTGCGGACACCCAGATCGATAATCCCGCATCGCAAACCGTTTGGATGGCCAACAACTTTATAGACAAGTTATCCATTCAGACCAATTACGCCGTGGTAACTCAGTTGGGAGAGTGCAAGACTGAAGATCTTGAAGTCGCTGGTTCGAGCCCGGCTCACGGCACCATGATTTCTCTCCGATTAGCGATGGTGGTCTCATTGGAGCCTGACAGGATTTTCATCGACATCCGCACATGCGAGCTGAGGATGTCGCAGCTGATGGAAGAGATCAGGCGCATCCAGGAGGAGAATCCCGATTATGAGGTGTTCCTGGATGGGGACGCTTATGCCATCGTCGGCCGCAAGAGGGATGCGCGATGTCCCGCGGAAGGCTGACCATAGGCCTGTACAATTCTTACGACCAGAATTTCAGGGAGCCCCACAGACGCGTGATAGCACGCGCGGGAGATCTGGCGATGGCTTTCGACATGAATCTCGCCCTCTTCGGATTCCCGATCCCGGAGGAGACCCGCACACCGGTGGAGGTGGCGGAATGGATCGCCAACACCACCAGCATAGGTCATCACGGCGATTACTTCGTCGATCTGGCCGAGAAAGGGCGCTTCCAAAAGTTTCCGTATCCGTCCAAAGGCTTCCCGCCCCAGCTGGGGATCCCGGTGCTTACCACATGCAGGCCCGAGCCGTCCAAAAAGATAGACGTGGCACAGGCGGCGTCGATGGTCAGAGGTGGCCAGAGCCTTCTTCTGGTGTTCGGGATAGGCCCGCATGGAGTCCCCAAGGATGTCATGAAAATCCCGAAATACAATCTGGACATAACGCCCGGAGGATTCTCGCTGGAGACCTGCGCCGCTTTGGGCTCCGTCTGCGGCGCATTCCACGCGATGCTCGATTTCCGAGGTCAGTCGCAGCCTTCGAATTGGCTGTCGTAAAGCGTCCTGAAGAACCCGTTTGCAGAAAGAAGCTCCTTGAAGGTTCCCTTCTCCTCTATGCGGCCGTCCTTCACAACCAATATCACGTCGGCGTCTTTGATCGTGGACAGGCGATGGGCGATTATGAACGATGCTTTGTCTTCCTTCAGCCGGTCCATGGCCGCTTCGACCTTCTTTTCCAGGTTGGTGTCCACAGAGCTGGTGGCTTCGTCTAGTATCAGCAGAGGCGCATCCCTTACCATCGCCCTGGCGATCATCAGCAGCTGCTTCTGCCCGGCGGACAGCTGCACCGATTCGTTCAGCACGGTGTCGTAGCCTTCGTCCAGCGTCTCTATGAATTGGTCCGCGCCTATCGCCTCGCAGACCTCTTTGATGCGTTCGTCGCTGACGTCTTTCTTCCCCAAGGATATGTTCTCCTTGATGGACGCTCCGAAGGTCCAGGATTCCTGCGGGACCATGCAGAACAGGCTTCTGAGTGTCTCCCTGGTCATCTCGGATATGTCGACGCCCTCTATCGTTATCTTGCCGGAGTCCAGCTCGTAGAATCTCATTAGGATGTTGGCTATGGTGCTCTTCCCGGCGCCGGTCGGGCCCACGATGGCCACTTTCTCGCCCGGATGCACGTCCAAACACAGGTCTTGGATGACCGGGGTCCCCTTATCATACGAGAAGCAGACGTGATCGAATGACACATGCCCCTCAACCGAAGGCGCTTCCCTGGTCTTGCGGGACTCGTCCTCCATCTCTTCAGTTCCCAGCAGCTCGAACACCCTTTCCGCGGAGGCGGCGACGGATTGCATCGAAGCCAAGGTATCGGACAGGCGGAGGAGAGGGTCGGTGAACTGTTTCACATAGACTATGAATGCCACCAGGACGCCGAAGCCGATCTTCCCGTCCAGGATCATGGCGGACCCGAACACGCACACCACCACGTATCCCAGATTCGAGAGGAAATCCATCATGCGGGGCATGAGGCTGGAGACGAACCTCGTGGTGAACGCGCTCTTGTAGAGGCTGTCGTTTATCTCGTCGAATATTTCCATCGCGTGGTCGCCGTCGTTGTACGTGTTGACGATGTCCATGCCGTAGTACATCTCCTCGACCAGGGAGTTCATGCGGCCGAGGTTTTTGGCCTGGGCGACGAAATATTTCTGGGACTTCTTTATGATCGCCAGCATCAGACCGAACCCTATTAGGACGGGGATCAGCGACACGACGGCCAGATTCGAATCGGTGATCAGCATCATGATCGCGGATCCGACCATCATGCTCAGGGCGGTGACCAGGTCGCATATGCATTCCGCCGACTGGGTGCGTATGGTGTCGGTGTCGTTCGTGAACCTGCTCATCACGTCCCCGGCGCTCATGCGGTCCAGGATCCTGAGCGGGATGCGGAACAGCTTCGCCGAGAGGTCCTTCCGCATTATGTTTCCGTTGCGTTCCGACGCGCATGGGACGACATAGCTCTCCATGGTCCGGAAGGCCATGTTCAATAGGTAGAGGACCACCAGGACGATCCCGGCGGCCGCGATGGGACCGAAATCCATGCCGCCGCTTTCGATGCCGGAGGAGATTCCGTCGGTCATGTCGGCGAGATATTGCGGCGCCAGCAGGAGCGTGACAGACGACAGCAGGGAGAATACGATCCCGGCGATTATGTGCCACTTGAATTCTCCGATGTACTTCAGCAGGATCCAAAGCGTCTTCCAAAGCGATTTGGGCTTCTCGGCGCTTGCCCAAGGCGGTCCTCCCGGCGGCATCGGCGCTCCTCCATCTGCGCTATGGCCGTGTCGCGGTATATCGGGCAGCTTTCCATAAGGCTCTCGTGGGTCCCTATGCCCATGACCTCCCCCTCGTCCAGGACGATGATGAGGTCCGCGTCCATGACCGTCCCCACCCTCTGGGCCACTATGACCTTGGTGGTTCCCGCCATGTCCCTTTTGAGGCAGCCGCGGAGGGCGCTGTCCGTTTTGAAATCCAAGGCGGAGAACGAATCGTCCAGGAGAAGGGCTTCCGGATCTTTGCATATGGCGCGGGCAATCGTTATCCTCTGTTTCTGCCCCCCGGAGACGTTCTTCCCGTATTGGGACAGGACGGTTTCTGTGCCCTCGGGAAGCTTGGATACGAACTCCTCGGCCTGCGCGATCCTGAGGGCGCGGAGGATGTCTTCGCGGCTCCTGAACGGGGATGTCTCGCCGAAGTTGACGTTGCGCTCCACGGAGCCGGTGAATATTATGGGGGTCTGCGGCACATACCCGAGGCGGGAATAGAGGGCTTTGCGCGTGTAATCCTTCGCGTCTCTGCCATCTATCATCACCCTTCCCGAATCGGGGTCGTATTGCCTCAGTATGAGCTTTATCAGCGTGCTTTTCCCGCTTCCCGTGGATCCGAGCACCGCCAAGGTCTGCCCCTTTCCGATCTTGAAGCTCACGTCGCTCAGCGCCGGCTTTTTCCTTCCGGGATAAGTGAATGTGACATTTTCGAACTCTATCGTCCCGGTTTCGGGCGTCTCGCCGTCGAAAGAGCCTTCGGGGACGCTCCTCTCCCTCTCTATGACTTCGGTCATCCTTCCGTAGGACACCTTCGCGCCCGGGAAGCCGCGGATTATGCCTGTGAGCATCATGAACGCCGACATAACCTGCAGAGCGTACGACGAGAAGACCACCATGTCCGAGAACAGACGGAATTTGGTGTCCTGGTCCGCGGCGTCCGCGATCAGCAAAGCTCCGACCCAGTAGATCGATATGGTCATGATGTTGACGACCGCGCTCGACATGCTGCCCATGGGCGCCATCCAGGTGAATATCTTCACGTTGTTGTCGAGGAGCGCCTCGCTGGCATCGTCGAATTTGGATTTGCGGTATTCTTCGGCGTTATACGCGCGTATGACCTTGGATCCCGTCAGGTTCTCGCGGACTTCGCGGTTGACGTCGTCTTTCAGCCACTGGATGCGTTTGAAATACTTTATGACGCACCACATGACCACCGAGATGGTGGTGACGATGATCAGCACCCCGGCCAAGGTTATCGCAGTCCAATGCCAGTCTGACCCGGAGATCTTCAGGATGGCCCAGGATGCCAGTATAGGCGATTTGACGATGACCTGCAGGCTTCTTCCGAGGAAGTTCTGCAGCTGGTAAGGATCGTTGGTGCTTCTCGTCACCAAGGATGCGGCTGATATCTCCGAGATGTCCTGGGAAGACAGCTCCTGCACCTTCGAGAACATTCTTTTGCGGAGGGTGCGGGTGTAAGAGGCCGCGAATTTTGCGGCGAAGAATCCGGCGCACACGGAGGCCGCCAAGCTCAGCAGGGCGCACGCCACCATCCTATACCCGTCTTGCTGAACTATGTCCGAGGCATGTCCGGTTTGGATGGCATACGTGATGCCGTTCATGTATTCGGGTATCTTCAGATCTAGGTACACCTGGAACACTATGAATATTGTGCATAGGGCTACGAAAACCCAATCTTTTTTGGTGAAATATCTGAAGAACATCGTATTATGCCGTTAACTCTGAACAATGTATTCAGTATGGTTAGAAAATCTTGTCCCCTGATTTCGGTGTCATTAAGCAGTATTTTGGACGCATGATAGAGAACATAGGAACGAATGAAACGCATTCGCTAAGAGGCAATTATGCGCGCGAACGGCACAGCCATAGTTTCAGCATCAGCAGTAATCAGTTATGTGAACTGATGAATTTTAGCGAAATTTAAGTGATTTTTATTTTGAAAGAGCAGGGGCTATGTTGCCAGTTGCGGTGAGGAAATTTGGAAACGGAAACAAGGTCGGCCGCTAAAATTCCTCTTTTTTGGTGAAGCATCTGAAGAGCAGTAATCATCCCGTTAAATTCCGAACAATGTGTTCAGTTAGTTTAGATAATAATATCTTCCAGTTTTTATATTATTAAATAATATTTTGGATATATTATTAAGTGTTAACTCTTTCTCCGAAATATAAATCATAAAAGGGTCAAGAATCTAAATTTGATATAATTCATTGTTTAATGTAATTAAAATGATTATGGATTATACATACAAATAAACGTATTACTGGGTTAATCAATCAGCCCATAATTTGGATTTGGGCGGTGTTTCACATGGAAAAGAACAAACTCATAGCCCTTATTGCCGCTGCGATAATCATTATCGCCGCAATAGCGGCCGCAGTGGTTCTGACATCCGGAAATGGAAACAAGGATGTTAGCGTTAGTAAAGTTACATTGGATAAAACATCCTTAACATTGGATGTTGGCTCGTCATACACGCTTACGCCTACCGTGTCTCCCTCCGATGCCACGAACAAGAACGTCACCTGGAAATCCAGCAACACGTCTGTCGCCACGGTTTCGAACGGCGTCGTGATCGGCGTTTCCGCCGGAAATGCGACCATAACGGTGACCACGGTGGACGGTTCCAAGACTGCCACGTGCAGCGTCACGGTAAAAGCGGTCTCCACCGTCGTCAATGTCACGGGAGTCTCCCTCGACAACACCACTCTGGAAGTCGTGAAAGGATCGTCGGCTGTGCTCACCGCGAACGTAGCTCCCTCCAACGCTACTAACAAGAACGTCACCTGGAAATCCAGCGACAGCTCAGTCGCCACCGTATCCAACGGCGTAGTTACCGGAGTCTCCAACGGTACCGCAACCATAACTGTGACCACCGTCGACGGTTCCAAGACCGCCACCTGCGCAGTGACCGTGAAAACCGCGATGAACTCATACGCTTACGATTTCAAGTACACCCAGAGCGTCAGGCTTGCGGTGTTCGGAAACGTCAACGGAGACGACGACATCGACCAGAAAGACATGGTCGCTCTGATGAACATTCTCGAAGGCAAGGCCCTTTTCGACCAGAACATGAACGCGTATGCGGATGTCAACGCCGACGGAGTCATCGATTCCGCAGATATCGCCGCTCTCCAGAAGATACTGGACAAGGAAGAGACCACCCTGTACTACTGGGATGTCGAACCCAAGATCGCCAGCATCAAGTGGCCCATCGACAAGTCCAACCTCAAGATCGCCACCCACCACATCTATCCAATCGATGCGCTGATCATTCTCGGCGAGTATGACAAGATCATCGGAACTACCAACCAGTCCTTCGGCAATTCCATCACCGCCGAAGACAGGTATCCCGGCGTCGGCGATAAGATCAAGAACATCGGAGAGCCCAACAAGGGAGCCCCCGAGACCCTCGCCGCATCCGGCGCGAACCTCTTCATCGCTCCTTGGTACAACGACTATTCCAAGCTGGAGACCTTGATCGCCAACGGTCTGGACATGCAGATCATCATGCTGCCGATCACCAAGTGCTCAGCCGATTATGTGGACCAGTACGGATCCCTCCTGATCCTCGGTTTCATCCTCGACGACATGGAGCAGGCCCACAAGTACCTCGACTGGGCCGACGGCATCGAGAAGAAGGTTGCGGACGGAGTCGCAAGGCTCGACAAGACCTACACTTTCATCTCGCCCTTCCTGTCCATCAGCGACAGCGAGACCACCATCTCCTTGGACTCGCCCTACACCAACGGCTCCGCGCCCGGTGACGTCTACACTCTGAGCAAACTCCCGATGAGGAGCGTGAACCTCGTAGTGGATTCCGGATGCCCCAAGGTCAGTCTCGAGTGGGTATACACTGTGAACCCCGATGTCATATTCATCATCCAGTTCCAGAACGGTTCCCACTCCGTCGAAGCGGTCGAGGAAGACTTCAACAACAAAGCTGAAGTCTTCAAGTACACCGACGCCTACGCCAACAAGCAGATCTACGGCGTCAACTACTACAACATCGCCAATTACTTCGGAATACCCCAGCTTCTCCTGATGGCCTCGTACATCTGGCCCGACATCTTCAGCGAGGAGGAAGGATGGGAGGCGATGCAGTACTGCTACGACAACTTCTCGATGTACAGCAACCCTGACGTCAAGAACATGGGCAACGCCCAACCCTACAAGATGGCCTGAAACCAGAAAACAAGGGCGGGCCCGGATCCCCGCCCATCTTTCCGATAACATGTCCTCAGACATCGTATCCGACGATCCGCTCATAAAGGACGTCGTCAGGAAATCGTTGGGCATCTGGGACGCCCCCGCCGAGGATAACAGGGACGACACCACCAATTCGATCGTGGACAAATACAAGAAGTATGTCCACAGAAAATGGGTGTTCATTGTCGTATGTATAGTCGCCACTTTCGCGGTGCTTCTGTTGGCGCTGACCGTCGGCGACTATCCGCTGTCAGTCGGGAGATGCTATGAGATCATATTCCAGCAGATCACAGGCTATCAGTTCCCGCAGGGCAGGGAGTCTTTGGAAGCCAGCATAATATTCGACATTAGATTGCCGAGGGTCTATCTCGGCATATTGGCAGGCGTCGGTCTCGCGGCGGCAGGTGTCGCCATGCAGAGCACTTTGATGAACCCGCTTGCCGATCCTTACACCACAGGAGTGTCGTCCGGAGCAAGTTTCGGAGCGACCATAGGCATAGTGCTTGGGATATCGATCTTCGGGGTCCCCGCGCAGTACACCACCGTCATCAACGCGTTCGTGTTCTCGCTGATCCCCATGTTCGTGATCATCATCCTGTCGAAGCTGCGGAACGGCTCTCCCACGACGATGATCATGGCGGGTATCGCCATCATGTACATATTCAACGCCTTCACGACGCTGATATCTCTGATGGCCGAGCCGGAGAAGCTGCAGCAGCTGTACCGCTGGACCGTAGGATCTTTGGCGATGGCCGGATCCTCCGACGTAGTCGTGATGGCTGTGTTCGTCATCCCAGGCGTGATAGCGCTCCAGTTCCTGACCAGCAAGCTGAACATCCTCTCTACCGGAGACGACACCGCGAAATCGCTCGGAGTCGACGCGGACCGCATGAGGAGATTGATCCTTCTCATAGTGGCGCTCATCGCCGCCGCCGTTGTCAGTTTCACCGGGCTCATCGGATTCGTCGGTCTGGTGGCCCCGCACATCGTGAGGATATTCGTCGGTCCAGACAACAGGTTCCTGCTTCCGGCTTCCGCCGCTTTCGGAGCTTTGCTGCTGGTCGTCGCGGATCTCATCGGACGCACGATAATCGCTCCCGCCCAGTTGGAGGTGGGTGTGGTCACCGCGTTCATGGGCGGACCGCTGTTCCTCTGGCTGATTGTCAGGAAGAACAGCAAGGTATGGGGATGATCGGATGAACCTGAGCTTAAAGAGAGGGGGTTCCGATTCGGAGCTGACCCGCCACGGGCAGGGGGAGGCATTCGGTCTTCCTGAGGGCGGCCAGATGACCGTCGAACTTCAGGACGTCGCTTTCTCATACCACGGCACGGACAACCCGGTCATAAGCGGGATCAACCTCACGCTGGACCATCCCGGCCTGTATTGCATCGTCGGGCCGAACGGGGTGGGGAAGTCCACGCTCATAAAGTGCATAAACAAGCTGAACAAGCCCACCGCAGGCAGGGTTCTGATAAACGGGTGGGACACGAGAGAGCTGAGCCTCAAGGACGTGGCCAAATACATCGGTTACGTCCCGGTGACGACGTTCGATGTGTTCTCGATGCCGGTGATAGACGCCATCCTGCTGGGAGCGAAATCCGAATCCAAATGGAAGACCACCGACAGCGATCTGGAGATGGCGACGCGCGTGATGAAGATGCTCGGCATAGAGGATCTTGCGATGCGCGGGTTCAATCAGCTTTCGGCCGGGCAGCACCAGAAGGTTGCCATCTGCCGCGGGCTGATCCAGAAGCCTAAGATGCTGATACTGGATGAGCCGACCGCTAATCTGGATGTCAAGCATCAGGTCTATGTGACCGAGCTGCTGAGAGGTCTGGCCGAGACGTCCGGGATGATCGTCCTGATGATCAGCCATGACCTCAACGTGGCCGCGAAGTACGCCCATCAGATAATCGTGATGTCCCCTCCCGGAGTGATAACCAAAGTGGGCCCGCCGGAGGAGATCATCACTGAGGAACTGATATCCGAGCTCTATGACATAGAATGCAAGGTAACCCTCGACGAGGGCAGGCCGCACGTCGTGCTGGGCTCGGCCAAATCCATCTGAAACATATTCGCCGGGGGATTCCCCGGCATCATTGAACAGGTTTTGGAAAGGAGTTTCGCGGTCAGTAGTGATCGTAGAGTATGTTCCCGGGCTCCAGAAGAACCCCGTCGCCTTTCTCCACGCGGCCGACGACATCCGCGTTCGGATATTCTTTGGCGATGGCTTCAGCTTCATCGGCAGGCGCTATGATGGTGAATCCCATGCTCATGTTCAGGGTCTGATAGATCTCTTTGTCCTCGATCTGCCCCAGCTCCTGAAGTTTCCGGAATATCGGGGCCGGTTTCACGGGGTCGCTGATGACGTATCTCAGTCCTTTCCTCATTCTGAGGATGTTTCTGAGGCCTCCGCCGGTGATGTCTACGAGGCCGTGCACCTCATGCTCCGAGGTGATCTTCAGGACCTGCCTGACATAGATTTCCGTGGGGGTCAGGAGCTCCTCTCCGATGCTCTTGGAGAGCCCGGACACTTTGTCGGTGTATTTCAGGCCGGCGGATTCCACCACTTTCCTCGCAAGTGTCAGGCCGTTGGAGTGGATTCCTGAGGACTTCAGTGAAACGATCAGGTCGCCCTCGGCGCAGCTTTCCCCGGTGATTATCCTGTCTTTCTCGACGTATCCGAGGCAGGTCCCGGAGAGGTCCACGCCGTTGATTATCTCCGGCAGGACGGCGATCTCCCCGCCCACGATCTCCATGTTGGACAGTTCGGCCCCTTTCTGAAGGCCTATGCCTATGTCGCGGGTGATGTCTTCGTTCGGCTTGTCTATCGCTATGTAATCGACGAATGAGGTGGGCTCGGCGTTTACGCAGATCGTATCGTTGACGTTCATGGCGATGCAATCGATCCCGACGGTGTCCCATTTCCCGAGGGCCTCCGCGATCATGAGCTTGGATCCGACCCCGTCAGTTGCCAGGGTGATGTATCTGTCGCCGAAGTCGATCAGGCTGGCGAAGAGTCCGGGGAGGCGGACGTTCTGGCCGATGCCATCCCTCCGGTATCCTATCTCATCTACCAGCGCTTTGATGGCGCTGGATTTCTGGTCGATGTTGACCCCAGATTTGGCGTATGTCCATCCGCTCATGCTTATCTGACACCCTTTATGCCGTCAAAGGTTATTATGTTGCCCGGTTCCGGCCTTTCCCAGCGCTTTTGCCCATTTGTCCATGGTAAGGAATGAGGAGCCCGCGTTCGACTCCATTCTCTTCCACAGGGAATACGGCGCGGCGAACGAGAATTTGTCCGGATCTATGAATCTCCTGGCGTACAGGTCGGTCATGCCGAGTATGGCGTGGGGATCGTCGGAGTCCCCTTCGGCCTTCGGTATGATGTAGATTTCCTGGCAGGCGTGCGAGTGCAATATCTTCACGGCGGATCCCGGGGTTCTCTTGTCGTAGCCGGCGAGGATGATCAGGGCCGAGAGGCGGGTGGGGTCGGCGAGAAGGGCGACAACCTCTATCGGGGCGCCTTTGGCTTCCGCGACATCCAGAGGCTCGAAAACAATGGCGTCGTCTTCCCCGGGATAATCCTTTATCTCGGACATCTGGGCGAGGGCCGCCCCGCAATCGGCGTATTCCCTCTGGCCTCCGCTGCCGGCGTGGCGCATATCCGCCCTGACTTCCTCCGGCACCACGGACATGGACCACGCTGAGCGCTGCCTGCTCTGGATAGGTCCGAATCCCAGGCCGCTGACGGCCCCGTGGCAGAATATGTGGGCCCTATCCGCCGCGCATGTCTTCCTATTTTTCGCCGCCATGAGGAACAGCGGAGGTATGCTGCAGTGCCCCTCGGGGACGTGCGCGCCTTCCGGGATGTTTTTCGCGCGGTATATTGCGACCGGGCTCGTGTCTAGATCTATGAGTTGGGCTATGGGCATCTCTATCGCATGCGAATGGAAGCATGAGCCATTATATTATCGGGAGATTTTTTGCCACCGCACCATCGCAATCGCCCATCAGAGCCTGCAGATGCCGCTGCGGTGCGGGCTTCATTTTTTCTAATCGATTTTTTCCAAAGTTTTTTGAATAATTTCGAATATTATTCATTTCACTTTGATGCGGTGGTCTGATATCATGGATTTTCCGAGGGAAACGTACGTCCGCAAACTTTCCGAGCGGATCGGCAACGGCTTGATCAAAGTCATAACAGGCTCTAGAAGGGTTGGAAAATCCTTTCTGATGAACGAGCTGTTCTACTGTCACCTCCTCGGTTCCGGCATTGACGAATCGGAGATACTGCGTTTTGCTTTCGATTCGGATGACGATTCGGATATATTGGACGGATATTTTCCTGAAGAAGATACGAAGATAATGCAGAAAGATGGCAGTTATCTCGTCAATTCCAGGAAGTTTCGGGCATTCGCGAAAGAGTGGGCAGGAGGGAGGGAACGCCTATTCTTCCTCCTCGACGAAGTGCAATTGCTTGAGGGATTCGTCGGCACTCTGAACGGTCTGCAAAGGCACAGAGGGTATGAGCTATATGTGACCGGGTCCAACTCAAAGTTTCTGTCATCGGATATAGCAACCGAATTCAGGGGAAGGGGGACGGTGCTGCATGTTTTTCCGCTTTCATTCTCGGAATACGTGGGCGGGACGGGGCTGTCTCCCGAGTCGGCATGGAAAGAATACGTCGAGACCGGCGGCATACCTCTGATTGCGACCATGAAAAGCAGGGAAGAGAGGAGAGGCTATTTGCAGACCCTTTGCGAAGAGACCTATCTAAAGGATGTTGTCTCCCGCAACCATGTCCGCAATGCGGCGGCTTTGTCGGATGTTTTCGACGTTTCCGCGTCGATGATAGGCTCCATGATAAACCCCCGCAAGATATCGGATACGTTTCGCACAGCGTTGGGGAAGAGTATCGCCGATGACACGGTATCCGAGTACATCGGGTATTTGGAGGATGCATTTCTGATATCCAGAGCCAGGAGATTCGACGTCAAGGGGCGCAAATACATAGGGACGCCCTATAAACTTTACTTTGAGGACATAGGGGTCCGCAACGCCAGGTTGAATTTCCGCCAGATGGAGGAGACCCACTTAATGGAGAACATTCTCTATAACGATCTGAGATATCGTGGGTTCAACGTAGACGTAGGCGTCGTCCGCAAGTATGAGAAGACAGACAGGATCGACGTGAACGGGCATCCGATCTATGCCACAAAATCTTTGGAAGTCGATTTCGTAGCCACATCAGGGGACAGGAAATACTACATCCAATCCGCGCTGTCCTTGGATCCTGATAAGGAGGCCAGAGAGAAGAGGTCATTGGTGTCTATCGACGATTCTTTTGTCAAAATCGTCGTAACAAAGAACGGCCTCAACATTTTGAGAGATGAAAAGGGCATCATCACGATGGATCTGTTCGATTTCCTTCTGAATCCGGATGTTCTAGGGCATTGAGTGAATAATGCTAATCGATTTTTTCCAAAGTTTTTTGAATAATATCGAATAGGAGAAATCGCAAGCCAATGGCCAGATGGCGGTCATGCTGGGAATCCTGTCGGTTCGAAGCCCTGAAGAAGAGGAAAACGAAACTGATGGTGCGAGAGGGCGAGGGTTGCCGCAACTCAATTCTTTCTCGCTTTTCCATTGCGGCGGGCGTACGTTTTGCGTTCTGGATCGGGCTGCCACTCGTCTCTGATCCAATTCCTGGCAAACGAAAGGCTTGGGTCGCGATCGGAACCCATTGTTTTCCCGTGCGAATCTTCCATGAGGACGTCGTCCGCCGTCAGAGAGAATTCGGACAGCCCCTCGTCCGTGTCGGCAAGGAACCCGATCTCGTATTTCCCGTCCGAGAAGCCTATCTCCGTGTAAAGGCCGCCGAAGCGGTCCGGGAGTGTCCCTTCCACTACGGACGCGTTAAGGAACGTCGCTTTCGATGGGCCTCCGAGCCCGCCCCTGAACGTCATGGCGACGTCTTTGCCGTCCCAGGTGACCTCAGCCAACGCATCATGGAGCCCGAAGTTCCTCCAGACTCTCGGGCCAGCTATGGCCATCCCCTTTTTTTCGTACTCCTCGCAGGCTGCGATGCGCTCTTTGAACAGCGAATCCCAAGGCCTGGAATAATCGGATATGATGTCGTATTGGCTCTGCGACACCAGATACATTGAGAACAGGATGGGGTCCTCCACGCGCAACGAAGGCATTCTTTTTTGGTAGTCTGCGACCATGTCTTTGGCATAGGAGCGGATTTCCGCCAGCACATCAGCCTTCGTCGGTATGTCTTCAAACCACCCGTGTGCGCACGCAAGACGGTAATACGCCCTCCAGAAAAGGTCGGGGAACCTCTCGTTCCGGAGGCTCACCGGATCCGCGGCTACTCTTTCGTCTATGGTGAAGAGTTCCTCAGCGCCTCTCCGCTGCATAGCTTCGTACCATTTCGCGTCCAGAAATCTCATCTCCGGCGCCTCCTGACCTCGAATCCGGTGAATCTTGCCTCGTGCTCGATGCCGTCGGAGAGCATAGTGAACATCGTCCAGATGTCATTTTCCTTATAAAGTTCGATCATGCCGCCTATTTTATTAGGAACCTTTCCGACGAAGCTGCAATCGTGCAGGACTGTCTCATATAGGGCGTCCCACAATCTGACGTCACTGCCGTCGACATGGACGTCATGGGGCCCATTCCTGATTATGGCTGTTAGGTCCTCGGCGTCCTTGCCAAGGAGAGGGATCTCCTCCATGAAATGCCATGCCCATCTGCCGTACAGCCTGTCCGATTCGGATGAGAGCTCTCTCCTGATTCTCTCGCAATGATCATGGACTTCGGGCGACATGACCCCAAGCACGAACACTCTTGGGTCCGCAATCATGCAGCGCACGTCTTCGGGGACATCCAGTGCGGCGCATTTCTTCTGTACTTCCTGCTCGGAGAACAGGGTGATATCCTCTCTGGTGGGGCAGACCGTCTTGCGCTCTTCGCGCATCTTCGAGACGTATTCCGCATGGAATTCTGGGAAGTGGGATGTTAGAATCTCCTCATACAGAGATTCGTTGAAGGCCGAGGCGCGAGGGTCAACCGAATGGAATGGGAAGCTGTACGATTGCGCTCTATCGTTCAAGCGATATATCTCCGGGGATGCGAATCTCATGGCGTCCATATTGACGTTCCGAACGTATTTTTGCTTGTCGTCGATGGCTATGAGGCGTTATATTTAAATTGAATGCGCGATGCAATGGCCATGGCAGACCTGCATGACCGCTGGGTGGCGGAGAGGAGGAACGAGCACTACTACAAGCTGGCGAAGAAGCTCAACTACCGTTCCAGAGCATCCTTCAAGCTGATCCAGATCGACGAAAGGTTTGGCATATTCAAGGAGGGCGACTCGGTCGTCGATCTCGGGGCGTGTCCAGGGGGATGGCTGCAGGTCGCTAAGGAGCGCACATGGCCGGACGGGAAGGTCATCGGTGTGGATCTGAGATACATCAAGCCGTTGGAAGGGGTTGAGACGATAATCGGGGACATCACCGAGGACAGCACCATGGCCGAGCTCTTGGAGAGGTTCGGCGGCAAGGCCGATGTGGTTCTTTCCGACATGGCCCCGAACATAGCCGGCCATTATTGCATGGATCATGCCAGGTCCATCGACCTTTGCATGTATGCGGTGAACGTCTGCGACCGCATCCTGAAGAAAGGCGGCAAATTGGTGATGAAAGTGTTCATGGGGGACATGTTCCCGTCGCTTCAGAGAGCGTTGGAGAAGAGGTTCCAATCGGTCAAGGTCCATTCTCCCGATGCATCCAGGCCCACTTCATCCGAAGTCTACGTCATCTGCAAGGGGTTCTATGGCACTACAGTGAAACTGGAGAATCTCGATTCGGCCGAGAAGAAGCCAGAGTTCAAAGCTAAAGGCGGATTCATATGAGGCCGGGCAAGATAGTCTGCATTGGGTGGAACTATAGTTCTCACATCAAAGAACTCGAGTCAGAGCTGCCGAAGGTGCCGACGGTGTTCCTCAAGCCCTCGTCTTGCATCATCGGGGATGGTGACACTATAGTGATTCCAGATGGCGTGACCAACGTCCAGCACGAAGTCGAGCTTGCTTTGGTGTTCGGGAAGAGGGCCAAAAACGTCTCTGAAGCTGAGGCTTTGTCTTACGTATCCCATCTGGCTGTTTTCAACGATGTATCGGCCAGAGACATGCAGAAGGAAGCCCGCGCATCCGGGAATTCGTGGGATCTCAGCAAAGGCATGGACACTTTCGGCCCGATGTCGGAGCCGGTCCCGATAGGGGATACCGACGTTAAGAATCTGGATCTCAGTCTGACCGTCAATGGCGAGCTAAGGCAGTCCGGGAACACGCGCGATATGATATTCCCGATTCCGTTCCTTATCTCGTACATATCCCGCTACATGGCTCTGGAGGAGGGAGACATCCTTATTACCGGCACTCCGGAGGGGGTATCCGAGATCAGGCCCGGAGATGTGGTATGCGCCAAGGTGGAAGGCATAGGGTTGGTAACCAATCCTGTGGCCGGCCAGAGTAAGAGGCGATCATCGGATTCATTGAGGTCTTCTCGATTTCAGCCTTATCTTCTGGCGCGGGCTGAACGCATTCTCTTCCGTATATCCCAGAGTGCCGTCTGAGGCCATTGAGGATATGATGCTTCTTAACGAAGGGGCAATGCCTTTCTTGGATTGTCATAGATTATAGCACTGCTAATCAGGGATTTTGAATAGCCACTCTGATTGATTGGATAAGTGGCCGTAGATGATCGGCTCTTGGGTCCCTCCGTCTTTGCCGTGACATGAAGTTTTGTGTACTCCTAGCATAGCCATGATATATTTAGGGCCAAGATGGGCAGCCGCCAGGGAGGGAGTCCGGCACATAGGGCTCCCTTTGCGCCGGTCCCCGACCTGAGTAATCGAAAAGGAGGTGAAAATCCTGGACGAGAAAAAGGACCAGGGACACACTGCAAAACTAACCCTGGTCCTCGAAGCGATTCGGCTGATTGTCGAGTTGCTTAGAGACGTCTTCATTTGAAGACAATGAAACCCCTTACGGCCCTTCGGGGCCGGTTCCGAGTCTTATGCAATGCATCGCTCTGCTGAGATTTAATCCCATCGTTTCGCCGCACTAACGCATGGCAAAGGCGATGCTTGTTCGGACTTGAGTGCCATTATACGGACTATAGTTCTATCGATTGAGCGTCCAAAACAGTTACCAATTCCAATTAGCACTATAGTTTATGCATTTGACAAGCAGGCCTGATGTCAATTTCCGTTTTCAATGAAGTCTGTGAGCGGCAGGCTGCTGAGGTATCCGTCGATCATCTCGTTCAGCTTCTTCCAAAGAGGGAGCGTCCTGCACGTGTCCGCACGCGGGCATTCGAAGTCTCCGCTGAGGCATGCGACCGAAGATATGGGGCCTTCCGCGGCCCTGAGAACTTCGCCTATGGTGTATGTCTCTGCAGGCCTGGCCAATTTGTATCCGCCGTTCTTCCCGTGGGCAGCTTCGACCAGGCCTGCTTTGACCAATCCGGGCATTATGGCCTCCATGTACTTCAGCGAGATGTCCTGCCTATTCGATACGTCTTTGAGGGGCATGTACCCATCAGATCCGTTCTCTGCCAGATCCAGCATCACGCGCAGGGCGTACCTTCCTTTCGTGGAGACCATATAGCTCATTTCATTCCTCGTACAGCGCCGTGGAAAGATATCTTTCCCCATTGTCGGCGAATATCGCTACGATGTTCTTGCCGGCGTTGGCAGGGTCTTTTGCCAGCTCCAGAGCCGCGGACAGCGCCGCTCCGGCGGAGATGCCGACGAGGAAACCCTCCTTTTTGCCGACGTATCTTGCGCATTCGAAGGCGTCCTCGTTCTCGACGGCGATTATCCTGTCGTATATCCCGGTATCCAGAGTTTCGGGGATGAATCCGGCTCCGATGCCTTGGATTTTGTGGGGCCCAGCTCTTCCTTCGGAGAGGAGGGGCGAACCTTTGGGTTCGACGGCGACCACTTTGACGTCCGGCTTCCTCTCTTTGAGGTATTTCCCGGTACCAGAGAGGGTTCCGCCGGTCCCCACTCCCGCGACCAGTATGTCCACTTCGCCTTCCAGGTCGTTGTATATTTCGGGTCCAGTGGTGTAATAGTGGGCTCTGGGGTTCGCCTGGTTGGTGAATTGGCCGGGTATGACCGAATTGGGGATCTCTTTGGCCAGCTCCTCCGCCTTTTCGACCGCGCCCTTCATCCCTTTGGCCCCTTCGGTAAGGATGAGCTCGGCTCCGTAGGCTTTGATGAGTTTGCGGCGCTCGGCGGACATGGTCTCGGGCATGACGATTTTGATCTTGTATCCCCTGGCGGCCGCGATGGATGCCAGCGCTATGCCGGTGTTCCCGGAGGTGGGCTCGATCAGGACCGTGTCCTTGTTTATTTTGCCCTCAGCTTCCAGGGTATCCAGGATGGCTTTCGCAATCCTGTCCTTGACCGACCCGGCAGGGTTGTAGAACTCAAGCTTGCCGAACAATCTCGCTTTCAGCCCGAGATCTTTCTCGATGTTGGTGAGCTCTACCAACGGCGTGTTCCCTATAGTTCTATCTACCGATTTGTACAATGCCATTCGAATCACTCCCTGACGGCCTCGAAGCCGCGTTTCAGATCCTCAATTATATCGTCTATGTGCTCCGTCCCAATAGACAGGCGAATCGTGTTCGGCTTTATTCCGCACTGGAGGAGCTCCTCCTCGCTCAGCTGGGAGTGGGTGGTGGAAGCGGGGTGTATCACCAGGGATTTCACGTCCGCCACGTTGGCCAGAAGCGAGAATAATCCGAGGGATTCCGTGAATTTCTTGGCCGTCTCAGCTCCGCCTTTGATCTCGAAAGTGAATATGGATCCGGCCCCGTGCGGGAAGTATCTGTCGTAAAGCTCCTTCTTCTTCCCGGTCTCCAAGGAGGGGTGGTTCACCTTCTCCACCTGCGGATGGTTCCTTAGGAACTCCACGACTTTGAGGGCATTTTCGATGTGCCTCTCGGTGCGCAGGGAAAGCGTCTCGAGCCCGAGGAGCAGGAGGAACGAGTTGAACGGGGAGATGACGGCGCCCTGGTCTCTCATGAGCGTGGTGCGTATCTTCGTCACGAATGCGGCTTTCCCGGCGGCATCGGTGAAGACGACGCCATGGTATGATGGATTCGGCTTGGAAAGCCCGGGGAATTTGTCGTTCTGGGCCCAATCGAATTTTCCGCCGTCTATTATGATGCCTCCCATGGCTACTCCGTGGCCTCCGATGAATTTGGTGGCGGAATGAACCACGATGTCCGCGCCGTGCTCCAGCGGCCTGAACACCGAGGGCGGGCTGAAGGTGCTGTCCACAATGAGGGGGATGCCGTGCCTGTGGGCTATCTCAGAGATTGCCTCGATGTCCGCGACGTCGGAATTCGGGTTGCCCAGGATTTCGGTGTAGAGCAGCTTGGTGTTTCCCTTTATCGCTTTCTCGAAGTTCTTAGGGTCAGAAGGGTCCACGAAGCTCGTCTCTATTCCCTGCTCGCGGATGGTGTTGGCGAAGAAGTTGTAAGTCCCGCCATAGACGTTGGCGGAAGATACGATGTGGTCGCCGGAGAGGGCGATGTTCTGCACCGCATAGCTTATCGCGGAGGCTCCGGAGGATGTCGCGAGGGCGGCGATCCCTCCTTCCAAAGCGGCCATCCTCTCTTCGAACACCGACGATGTGGGGTTCATCAGCCTGGTGTAGATGTTTCCCGGCTCAGCGAGCGCGAAGCGTCCGGCGGCCTGCGCGGAATCCTTGAAGACGTAGGACGTGGTCATGTATATCGGGACCGCGCGGGCGTCGGTGGTCGGGTCGGGGGTCTCCTGACCGGCATGGATCTGAAGAGTTTCCAATCTGTATTTCGGCTTGTCAGCCATCAATTCACCTTGTTGATGCATGGTTGTGCGATATTTATATTTACCTACTAAATAGGTAGGTAATTTCTAAATATGCGGTTATGCATATTGCCGTCGGTAAAAAATGCCAATCAACATTCCCGACAGCCTTCCCGCGTTCTCAGCGCTCGAAAGCGAGAACATATTCGTCATGAAAGAGACGAGGGCGAGGACCCAAGACATAAGGCCTCTTAAGATAGCGATACTGAATCTGATGCCGACCAAGGTGGAGACCGAGATACAGCTCATGAGGCTTCTGAGCAACACTCCTCTGCAGATCGACATAACCCTCGCCGTCCCCGCCACGCATGAGTCCAAGAACACATCCAACGAGTATCTCTCAAAATTCTACAGGAAGTTCTCGGACATAGAGGACGAGAATTTCGACGGGATGATCATAACGGGGGCACCGCTGGAGAGGAAGGATTTCGGGGAGGTGGATTACTGGGATGAGATGTGCCACATCATGGATTGGTGCCGCACCCACGCGACCACTTCGATGTACATCTGCTGGGCGGCTCTGGCCGGGCTGAACTATCTGTACGGGATAGAGAAGCATCTGCTTCCGTCGAAAAAGAGCGGCATATACCAATACAGGAACATGATGCCCAGCGAGCCTCTGATGAGAGGGATGGACAGCGTGTTCAGGATGCCCCAGTCCAGGCACGCGGAAGTGTTGTCCAAGGATATAGTCCGCTGCCCCAGGCTGAGCATAGCGGCTCTCGGCGACGGGGAAGATCCCGGGATAATCCTGTCCGACAGCAACGAGATTTTCATAACCGGCCATCTGGAGTATGATGCGAATACGCTGGCATACGAATATCAGAGGGATCTCGACAGGGGAATGGACCCCAGATTGCCGGAGAACTATTTCCCTGAGGGGGATCCCAGCTATGACCCGATCCTGAGCTGGAGGAGCTACGCCACATTGCTGTACTCCAACTGGCTGAACTATTACGTCTATCAGGAGACGCCTTACGACCTGAGCAAATTGGATCGCGGCAAGAGGCGACGTTATCAGTCCCAGAACTGCTTGTTTCTGGCGTAAAGAATCTCGGCGTTCAGTATCCCGCGGAGGAAGCCGTCTTCGTCGATGTACATGGCGCGGAGTATGCGCGAGGCCGTGTCCGGTCCGATGCCTCTCCCTGCCAGGACAAGAGCGGCGCGGTTCCCGTATGCGTTGACCAGGTTAGCGATTCTGTTGAGTTTCTTTAGATCCTTTACCTCCTCGGGGCTCGGATCCTTTTTCCCGATCAGGCGCGCGAGATCCCTGTCGTATTCCTTCAGGACTGCGACCATGCATCCCCCGCACTTCTCGCATCCGAACCTTTTGGGGGCATCTGCGACGCGGAATCTCCTCTGGCTCCCGCAGTTGATGCAGGTGGCGAACATGACCTCGTTCTCAAGCCTCCTTTTGAGGGCCATCAGAATCGCGTGGTCGGCACGGAGAGGCTGCATAAGCTCTTTGGATCTGGTGATGCCTTCCAGCCCTATGGGCGACGGCGAGTCCGGGACGACTTCGATCTCCCCGGAAGCCATCATGGAGGCAACCTTCTCCGTGTTCGGTATGTCCAGGTCTTCCCACAGCACTTTGTTCACGGCCTCTTTGAACGCCGGGGTGCCTTCGTGGATCTCGAACAGCTTCTTGAAATTGATGAAGCGGTGGTCCGCCGTCTTCTCTATTATCCCGAACTTCTTCGCGACGAACGCGAACCTCCATTTGAGGAAGGTGGAGTTGAGTATGACCATCCTGGCGAGCGCTTCCACGGTTCCGGGTTTCACCGAGCGCACGGTCTCCATCAGCATGTCCCGGCTGACGTGGCGGGGAAGCTCCAGTATGACTCTGTATGGGTCTGCGGTGACCCCAACGCTCTCCCCCAGCCTGGCGGACAGCAGGGCGCCGTATATTTTTCCTAAAGTCTCGTTCACGCGGGTCCCGAAGCAGCAGTTGATGATCGCAACGCCGTCGCCCAATTCCGCCGTTATCGTCCGGTCGGTGGGCATCGGGTGGTCGGAATCCTGCTTGGCGAAGAATCCCTCCAGGACGCGGCGGCAATTGGCGTCTCCGGGGTAGGAGCCGAAGTCGCGTTCGCGGCGCATCTTCCCCACCTCCTGTGCGACTCCGAACGGTACGGGGATGTCCGATCCGACCCAGCTCGGGACGGCGCCCATGTCGCGCGTCTCTTCGACCAGGATCTCGTCGTCCCTCATCTCCACGACGCGCCAGGTGCGGCCTTTCGCGATGAAGAGCGCGTGGGTTTCCTCGAAGGTGGCGACGAAGCTCTCATCTAAAGTTCCGATTATCGCTCTGGTGCCTATGTCGCGTATCCTGTAGTTCCTCTCGTCCGGGATCATGGATATGTTGCTGTAGAAGTAATCCATGCCTTTGCGGGAGCGCTTGAACTTCTCCCCATCGTCGAAGACCAGCTTTATCGATCCCAATTGGGCCAGGACGGCGTCCATATCCTCTCTCTTCAGCGTTCTGAAGCAGTATGAGCCGTAGAACATCGAATAGGCGAAATCTTTCTCAACCGGTCCGGTCATGGCCATGGCCACCAGCTGGTTCGCCACGACGCTAAGCGGGGACGGCCTTCCCTCTCTGCTCTCGATCTCTTTGGAGGAGCACTTCCTCGCGATCACCAGCGCTTCGGCCACTTCGTCCGGGGCGGTGGCGAGGACGGTCGCCCTGATCTTCTCCCCGACGCGATGTCCGGCCCTCCCGGCGCGCTGTATCATGCGGGAGACCCTTCTCGGAGAATTGTACTGGACGACCATGTCCGTGGTGCCCACGTCGATCCCCAATTCCAGAGACGACGTGCATATCAGCGCTTTGATGTCTCCCCTTTTGAAGCGGTCCTCCATGTCGGTCCTGTTCTCCCTGGAGAGGGACCCGTGGTGCACATCGACGGAAATGCTCTCGTCCCAGGCGTGGTAGCGGGCGGCTAGCCATTCGGCCGTCTCCCTGGTGTTCACGAAGAACAGGACGGACCTGCTGCCGTCTATTATCTCCCTCGCCCTCTCCATGACCCCGACGATCTCCGGGTCCCCCTGGAGCCTGTCCAAGAGGCTTGTATTGTCGTTCTCCGGGTCCGGGCTCTCGACAGATATCTCGAACTCGCGGTAGGTGTCGTGGATCCTTACGGAAACTCTCCTGCCTCTGCCGCCCAGGAACATGGCTGTCGACATCGGGTCGCCCACAGTGGCGGAAAGGCCTATCCTCTGGTAATTCCCGGCTATGGCGCTGAGCCTTTCCATGGCGACGCTGAGCTGCGCTCCCCTTTCTGTGTCCGCGAGCTCGTGTATCTCGTCTATGATGACGCATTCCACCGCCGAGAGATGCTTGGACAGGTTCTTCCCTATGAACAGCAGCTGCAGGGTCTCAGGGGTGGTTATGAGGACTTCCGGAGGGTCTTCGGATTGCTTGGACCTCTCGTACTGGGTGGTATCCCCGTGCCTCACTCCGACCCTTATGCCGAGCGCACCGCCGTATTCCACCATCCTCCTCAGCATGTCCCTGTTCAGGGCGCGGAGCGGCGTGATGTAGATGCATCTGAATCCCTTCTTCCCGGGGGAGCGATGGATCTTCTCCAAAGCGGGGAGCACCGCCGCTTCGGTCTTGCCGATCCCGGTGGGCGCCACGATGAGTATGTGCTCCCCTCTGAGGATGCGGGGTATGGCGTCCTCCTGCGGCGGGGTGGGAGACGTTATCCCTTTGCGCGACAGGATCGAGACGAGCTCGGGCGACAGAAGTTCGAATGACATAAAAAAAACCGGGGTTTCCCCCGGGAAATGGTTCTCACTCCTTCGGAGCTTCCTTGGGGGCGGTGACTTCGAGGAGCACCTGGGCCAGATCCAAGACTTTGATGTTGGATCCGATTTTCTTGGCGCCCTGGGTCAGGTTCAGCACGCAGAACGGGCAGCAGGTGATGAGCACGTCGGCTCCGGTGGCTTCCGCATCCCTGATCCTGTCCGCGGCGATGTTGACCGCGAAGTCGTTGAACTGGCTCTTGTAGCCTCCTCCGGCCCCGCAGCATCTGGAGTTCTCCCTGGACCTCTCCATCTCGACGAACTCGACGCCCTTGATCTTCTTGATGACGTTCCTGGGGGCGTCGTAGACTCCGGAGTGCCTTCCGAGGTGGCAGGGGTCGTGGTAGGTGACCTTGTGGTTGTACTCGTTGTTCAGAGGCAGTTTCCTCTCGTTGATGAGCCTCTCGACGTACTGGGAGAAGTGGTAGACGTTCTGTCCGACCTTGGCGTAATAGTTGCCGAAGTTGCTGGAGACGGTCTTGTAGCAGCCGGAGCAGGTCATGACCATGTCTTTGGCTCCCATTCCGTCGGCTTTCTCGACGACGACCTCGGAGGCCTCGAGGCTCAGGGTGTCGTTTCCGGTCCTCAGGAGGGGCGATGTGCAGCAGTACTCTTTGTCGCCGAGGCAGTTCATCTTGACGCCGGCGCGGCTCAGAACGATGACTCCTGCCTGGGGGACTCCCTGCATCCTGTAGGAACCGGTGCATCCCGCGAAGAATATGACGTCTGGAGGGTTGGACTTGGGGACGTCTTTGGGCCACCATGCGTCCCTCTTGGCGGGGGATTCGCCGAAGGAGTTGTGGTATTTCGAGATCTTCTCCGCGATTCCTTTGTGCGCGGAGAGAGGGGCCACGCCGTTCCTGACGAGCCAGGCTCTCATGTCCTCCCAGAGGTCCACGAGTTTGATCTGAGCGTGGCAGACGACCTCGCAGTTCCCGCATCCGGTGCACTTGTACATCGCGTCGACGAAATCGGGGGCGAGCTCGACCTTCCTGCCGAGCATCTTGTCGACGGTGCCTATCCCGTTGGTGTCGATGGTTTTGATGTAGTAGATTTTCCCTCTGGGGGTGACGGATTCCCAAGGGGTCTGCCTGTGGGCTTCGCACACGTCGATGCAATAGCCGCACTGAAGGCACTGGGCCATGGCCCTCTGAACGCGGGGAAGGTTGTATCTGGTCAGAAGGCTCGAGTCGACTTGAATGGGCTTGTCTGGCATTTTGAGTTTCATTTGTTTACCTCCGGAACCAGCGGTTTCCGGTAATGTCAATCCCATTTTTTGTCGGTATATAATGGTTATATGGGAAAATCGTCGATGGATGCCCTTTTAGGAAATAAAAATGAGAATAAATGAGATTAATGCGAACAGTTATCAGGATGCATGGGCGGCATTGGGACGTATGATGATTGGACCGGGAACGTGATGCCGGATGCAGACCTCAGGAGCCTTGACCCGGAGGCGGTGAGGGCTCTGAGGGCGAAATATGCGCTGGCATTCCCGGATCGCGCGGACGAATCCAAGGATTGGGACGACGGGGTTTTCCTGACCAAAGCTGGCGTCCTGAAGAGGGGAAAGGTAACAGTCGCGGCGGCCATCCTTCTAGGGAAGCGGTCGGAGCGTCTCATCCCGCCGTCGGTGCGCATACGCTGGAGGCTGGCCGATCCCGGCGGGGGGCATTCGGACGAGAGGACATTCAGCGGTCCGATCGTTCTCGCTGCGATCCAAGCTGCTTCCGCGATAAGGAACTGGTCGGCAGATATAGGCGGAGAGAGCCCCAGGGCGGTCAGCGCATACCGCATAGCCAGCCTGGAGGAGGCGATACTGAACGCGTTCGCCCATCAGGATTATTCCCTCGGGGGGACGGTGGAAATAACCGAGAGGGACGGGGAGTCCGTTTCGGTCCGCAGCAGGGGGACTTTCTTCGGCGACCCGGAATCCTTCGCCGAAGGCAGGTCCGTCCCATCGCCGGTGCGCAACCGCTATCTCAGGGAGGCGATGGCCAAGTCGGGGATGGTCTCCGGGAAAGGGACCGGGATACGCGGTATGTACCTGAGCCAGGCCCACAGGCATTTCCCGCTGCCTTCGTATCGCATCGACGATGATTATGTGTCGGTGACATTCCATGGGATCCGTTACGGCGATCTGCCGAGGGTCATGGATTCCGTTTCCGGTCTGGACATAGGGACGCTGATCGACTTGGACCGCATATACACCGGCCGTCTGGTCCCGGAGAGGAGGATGAAATCTCTGATCGAAAGGGGTCTGGCGGACACGGAGGGAGGGATATCGAGGGTGATTCCGGGCGGATCCCGCGGGATGAGCGACCGCGATGCCGTCCTTGAATTGATGGCTTCAGGCCCGGTATCCCGTGCGGACGTGGCGGAATTGCTCAGGTCCAGGGCGTCCAAGCCTCTCACCGCAGAGCAGATCGGGGTGAAAGCGACCAATCTGCTCCAATCCATGAGGAAAGAGGGGCTCATCGCCAAGAGCGGAGGGAGCACGAAGATGGCAACTTATTGGTTCCCAGAGGGCAGCCGGAACGGAGTGCGAGAGGGAGCATCCAGATGGCAGCGGCAGCCGGAGCTCTGTAACGCGATTGTATAATATCACAGAATTTTGGATGTTGACCATATTGTATTACAAGTTTACTGTCAAAGAATAGATATACAGGCCCAATAATTTGACTGTCGGATATATTATCCAAGTGATTTGATGGATAAGAAAGTAGCAATTATAGCTGTGGTTGTTATTGCCATCATCATAGCGGCAGCGGCCGCATTGGCTTTGACATCCAATAAAAGCAACGAGAGGTCCTACAATCTGGACGATATCAAGGATGCCCCTCAGAACGCCTCGATCAACGGCAAAGCGGAATGCTATGACAAATTCGAGGTTTCGGGATGCAACCTTCTGATCTTCGGGAACGTCAACAACGACATGGACATCAATTCCGACGACGTTTTCATCCTGAAAAACATCATCAATACTGGCGTCTGGGACAAGACCAAATATCCTCTCGCCGACGTCAACTGCGACAAAAAGGTCAACAACGACGACCTCGTCGCTCTGAACAAGATCATCAACAAGGAGAAGACTCTTCTCTACTACGTCAACGACAACGGATACCCCGAGTACATCCACTATCCGATCACCGGAAACCTCGGCATCAACTATGACTACGGCTACATGGCCGCCCAGATCATCGGCATCTGGGACCGCGTCACCGCCGGTATCGACAGATGGGTCGGAGACCGTGTGACCGACACTCTGTATCCCGGAGTCCACGAACTGTACAATATGGGTACCGAGCAGACCGTCGAAGCCGACCTCGCCGCTTACCAGGCCGCTGGCGTCACAGTCATCACCGGATCCAGGAACCTCGATGTCAACAACGCTCTCCACGAAGCCGGCTGGGGAATCGATTACATCAACGTCAGGCTTGACCAATGCAAGTACATCGCCAACGTGGAGCCCATCGACAGATTCCTGACCTTCTCCTTCATGTTCGACAAGCTGGAAAAGGGAAAGGAGTTCTACAACTACTGGACCGGACTCGACAACAAGATACAGACCATCTTCGACAACGCGGGAATCGAGGAGAAGACTTTCATCATCCCGTACAACACCAACCAGGCCGTCGAGACCAGCGTCGACGACGCCCTTGCAACCGGAAGGACCATGGGAGACTACACCAACGTCGCTTCAAACCTCCCTCTGACCGCCAAGCTGGAGCCTTCCACCGTCGCGACCAGCCCCTGCTACACGACAACCATCGAGTACCTGTTCACCCAGAACCCCGACGTCCTGATCATCAGCCTGTGGGGGAAGCTGACCAACGAGACTTCCTACTCCGACGCTTACGCCGCGTTCAAGGAGAAGGCGGATTACTACAGCAAATTCGACGCGTACAAGAACGGAGACGTGTACGGAGTGTGCTACGAGACCTTCGGAACCTTCGCCGGAGTCGCCGTCCTGTATCTCCTGTGCTCCTACATCTATCCTGAGTACTTCAGCGAGGCGGACGGATGGAATTACGTCAACGAGTACTTCCACAACTACACCCTCATCGACAAGAACAAGGACATCAAGGAGTGCGGCGGACTTATCGTCTTCAAGCTCGGCAAGACCTCCCCATGAGCATAAACCGGCCCGTTCCCGCTTTGGGGCGGGCTCCCTTCGTTTTCTTATTCTTATACGGTGGCAGGACAGATGGATGAAAACATTTCAGACCTCAAACAAGACCCTCTCATCAGTAAGAAGGTGCTGAGGGCGCTCAGCAAATGGACCGACGAACGCGAGCAGACCAAGGAGGACGAGGAATCCTACCACCAGTATGACACGTACATCTGGCGCAAATGGGTCTTCATGGCCGCATGCATAGTGGTCATGGTGGTCACGGCTGGTCTCGCCACCACAATCGGCCCCATGGACATAACCTTCATCGAAACCTACGAAACGATGTGGAACCACATCACCGGGAACATCACCAACGACGCTTTCGACTACGCCATATGCACGCTGCGCATGCCCCGCGTGGTCATGGGAGTGGTTGCCGGAGCCGGCCTGGCCATATGCGGAGCCGCCATGCAGAGCACTCTGATGAACCCTCTGGCGGACCCTTATACAACCGGAGTCTCTTCCGGCGCATCCTTCGGCGCGACTCTCGCCATGCTTGCGGGATTCAGCATTTTCGGCGGGAGATACGATGTCATAGGCAACGCGTTCGTTTTCTCTCTCATACCCACCGCGCTGATCGTCGGCCTGGCCAGAGTAAAGAAATCCTCCCCCACGACGATGATCATGGCCGGAATCGCGGTCATGTACATATTCAACGCGTTCACGACCGTCATGATGCTCATGGCGGACCCCAACGACCTGGAAGCCGTGTACCAGTGGCAGGTCGGGTCCCTGGCCAAAGCCAGCTGGGACGACATCGTGGTGTCCCTCGGCATAACCGCCGTAGGCGCGGTGATAATCATGTTCCTGTCGAAGAAGCTCAACGTGCTGTCGACTGGGGACGACATGGCGAACTCCCTGGGAGTGAACGCCGCCCAGCTCAGGACCATAATGATGGTCTTGGTGGCGCTGATAACCGCCGGAATCGTCAGCTTTACCGGCCTGATCGGTTTCGTCGGATTGGTGGCGCCCCACGTCGTCAGGCTGTTCATCGGAGCCGACAACAGATACTTGGTCCCGGCGGCGGCGCTGTTCGGAGGCGCTCTGCTGGTCGTCTCGGATCTGGTCGGAAGGGTCATCATCCAGCCCGCGGTGCTCCAGGTGGGAGTGATAACCGCGTTCCTCGGAGGACCGATGTTCCTGTGGCTGCTCCTGAGGAAGAACTCCAACGTGTGGTGATCCGATGGAATACGAAGTCAGGAATCTGAGTTTCGGCTACAAGACCCATCACGTTCTCTCGGATATCAACCTCAAGTTCGACAAGCCGGGGCTGGTATGCATAATAGGCCCCAACGGGGTCGGGAAGTCCACCCTCGTGAAGTGCATGAACCGCATCAACAAGGGATACACGGGAGAGGTCCTGATAGACGGCGTCGACATCAAGGAGATGACGATGAAGGACATCTCCATGAAAGTCGGCTTCGTGCCGGCTGGGACGCAGGACATCTTCGCCATGACCGTGATGGACACCGTCCTCATCGGGAGGCACAATATCCAGGGGTGGAGAACCACCCATAAAGACCTGGAGATCGTCAGGAGGGCGCTGGAGATGCTTTCGCTGGAGGACCTTTCAATGAGGAATTTCAACGAGCTCTCCGCCGGGCAGCACCAGAGGGTGGCTTTGGCCAGAGGGCTTGTCCAGGAGACTCCGTGTCTGATCCTGGATGAGCCGACTTCCAACCTGGATGTGAAGCATCAGGTGTTCGTCGCCGAGATGCTGCGCGCACTGGCGGTAGTGGACAACAAGCTTGTTATCATGATCTGCCACGACCTGAACATCGCGGCCCGGTATTCCCATGAGATAATAGTCATGAAGGAGCCGGGGATCATATACAAGGTAGGCAAGCCGCTGGATGTCATCACGCCGGAGCTTGTGAGAGATGTTTACGGCATCAACTGCGACGTGATAGAGGTGGACGGAAGCCCGCACGTCATCCTGAAAGAAACGTTCGACGAAGAGGACGAATGACCAAACAAGGCATGGGCTTCGCGCCTGTGCCGCTTTTTCCTTTCGGTTTCTCATTATTTCGTGTATCTGTTTAAGGAGGACCGCCACATCTCTGCCTTTATCGGTCAGGTCGACCCATTTCGTGTTGTAGCTGAAGCTGTCGGCCCTTGTTTTTATGAGCCCGCTGCTTTCGAGAGAGTCCATCCTGTTCTGCATCGAGGAGGATTTGGAGACCAGCCTCATGAGCGTCGTTTTCTTCTGCTCACCGCATTCCAACAGGACTATCAGTATTGTCTGGGCATTCTTTTCTTCCAGTGGATTGTCCGGCTGGGATGCGGGGGACACGCTCATGAGTTGGTTTAGAGGGTTCCAGCGGATAATCTCATCTTTCGGTTTTCGAAAATAGAAACAATTAAACTGATAGGATATTGGTTATATCATCCAAATATACAATATATGGTGCTGTCCTGAGCCGCGTCTCGATTTGATAGCTTTCATGTGACGTAATGTCTGTAGGCTATTTCTAGGGATTGGCTGCAATAATTCGCAATTATTTTGGGTCGTTTATTATGATTCAGATTTGATACGGCAATAATCTTTGGTCTTAACAATCAAAGTTGTAACATCATAGTGCAACTCCATACCGGTATTTTTTTTTGTTTTGGGGGCGTTTATTTCTCTTGTATTATGGATTTTCGTTTTTCGGTTTTCGAAAGTAATAAATCCTGTCTCTGTGATAATCGGCGTATGGCAGACTCGGCCTATGTGCTAGCAGTAAGTGCAGAGGTAGGAGAGAGATGGTCGAAGCTGGTTCTTGCAATCAGAGAATCGGCCGATCTGCTATGGAGCGCATGCGCCTTTCAATCAGGTGGGTACGCTCGGCCTATCCAATCTAATGGTAGGAGGTGCTGAATGAAAACAGAAATAAAAGTGCTGATAGCATTGCTGTCGGTTTGCTGCTTGTTCAATGGCGTAATTGCATTGGATGACACTGATGGAAGCGAGGATCTTCCTGATTATCCTCCGAAAAATATATCCGATGTCATTCATGGCGATTATATGTTTTATTATAAGGCATTAATAGGCTATGATGGAGCTAAGTTCTTTAATGCAATTATAGACCTAGGTGGCATCAGCGATAGCACAAAAGAAATCAGTTTGGAAATAAAAGATATAGACTACATAAGTGTTGCAGGCGAGACCGCAATTAACGAGCAAGGTGAGCGGTGCACATGCAAAGTACTATCTGTGAACCCAACCGATCCAGGAGCACCTGTAGTAATAACCTTAACTGGACTACAGTATAACGAGAAAACCCATCTTCTCGAAACAAATGCAAAAGTTACCGTTGCTGTAAATGTTGAGATTACGGACAACGGATCTAGTTTTGTCGTTTATATTCCTACGATCGATCTACCTGTGACAATACGTATCGGTACTATAATTACTGCCGGTAAATTGGTTTACAATGGTATTGAACAATCCATAGTCGAAATGGATTCATCTGGAAATCGTAAGTATTTACACATTGACAATGATGCCTTAGAGGAGGTATCAAAACTTCCTGGATTCGAGTTAGTTTTTTACGAAAAGGATTCTGCCACAAATGCTGGTAAATATTCTTTGAAGTGGGCTATTAAATTAGGCGAAAATATAGAAATTCCAGGAACGCCTATAGAGTGGACTATAACGAAAAAGAGCCTTCAGGATGTTCTCAAAGAAGACCGCAAAATATCAATTGAACCTATTCATTACCAGCAATTAGTATACACTGGGAAGAGTCATGGTCCCGCGATAGAATATCTTTCTTTTATCGATGGGGATAACAACAGAAAAGATGTTGAATGGGCTCAAATACAGGACAGAGTAAACATCAGTGGCGATACGGAAAAAACCGAAACTAATGTCGATGGTGCTCCTTATATAATGGCCATTGATTTAGGAGAGGAAAGTGAAGAGAAAACTTATGGAGAGTGGGGTATAAATTTCTATGATTGTTTCGATCTAGAATGGCACATTTATAAGGCCACCATTTCAGATAATGATGTTAAGCCTGGTCCCTCTTACAAGTATTCCTTCAAATCCGCCCCTGTAGACTATAAAGTTGCATCGAAAATAACCATAAAAAAGAATGGCGAAGTTCTTGTAGAAAATGGCATTACCAAGAATGAAAATGCAACTTTTACTGTGGAACTCGTGAATAATACGTTTGTTGTCTACTATGAAGATGAGAACTACGTAACTGGGTCCTACGAGAATTTCAAAATAGTTGTTGTTAAAGATAATGGGCGGTTCAAATGCGTTGAGTACAGTGGGTTCAAACCTGTAGATATTGTTCGCACATTTGAAGTTAACATTGTCACACTTGACGGAATGCTTCTTGTCAATACTATCAAGTTGAACGGCCCTATAACCAAAGAGACGTTTGACAACAAGGTGTTCATCTATGCCCTCGGGTATGTACTTGAACCCGAAGATTATACTCTGAGCGTCAATGACGGATGGGGCAGAACCATACTTGTCGATGACGAACCTGGAGAGATCAACACCACTTCCAGCGAGCTGAACCATATTGTACTCAAAGGAAACGAGAACAGAGGATATACCGGAACCCTCGAAGGCTGGTTCAGAGTCACTCCTGATGTTGGCTATGAGTTCTCCCAGGGCGGTCTCGTTTATAAGGTGACCTCGCTCAGCAGCAAGACACTCTCCGTCATTGGCTATGAAGATGGTATTACCGACGTGAAGATCCCCGCCACGGTGGACAACCCCATAGGCGACAACGGATTCAAGGTCACCAGGATTGCCGACAAGGCATTCTACACCTGCACCGATCTCCAGTCCATAGACCTTGGACCTGTGACCAACGTTGGTCTCAAAGCATTTGCGAACTGCGTCTCCATTGAGTCTGCCGACCTTTCCTCTGTGAAATACATCGGAGCGTACTCTTTCTTCAGATGCACCGGACTGACTTCCGTGTCTTTCTCTGACGGTCTCAAATCCATCGGCAAGAGCGCTTTCTCAGGCGTGTCTTTCGATGGAAAGAGCGCGGCAGTTGGAGATCTGGCCGGAAAGAAATTCGTCGGAGCCGACGGCAAACTGAAGCTCGACAACAAGGGAATCGTCAATGGGACCGAATTCTCTGTGGATTCTCTTGTTTATACTGTGACCGATGCTAAGAAGAAGATGGCTGCCGTAAGCGGATATGAGGGCGAAATAATCGCTGTTGCCGTTCCTGCTACCGTCGAATACGATGGAGCGACATTTGCAGTCAAATCCATAGCTGATAATGCGTTCAAGGGCTGCAAGACCCTGAAGAGCATCGATGTCAGCAACGTGGAGTCCATCGGATTCAAGGCTTTCGCAAATTGTGACAGCCTTCAGTACATCGACCTTGTGGGAGAAGTCAAGTACATCGGCGCTTACGCATTCTTCGGATGCAGCGCGTTGAAGATGGTCGATTTCGGCGACGGCCTCAAATCCATCGGTACGGGTGCTTTCGGAGGCATCACATTTGTTGACGCTTCCGGAAAGACTATCAGCCAGAGTGTTTCCAAACTCAAAGGACACATCTTCGCGGGATCCGAAAAGGTCCTCAAGCTTGTTGCCTGATTTTAAACGAGGGGCTTCGGCCTCTCACCTTTTCATCATTTCAAATGACGCGATTTTGTCAGTAATTTCAATTACAATACTGATCTTGTTGAACATTTTTGTTAACAATGACGCCATTTTAGACGGAGGTATTAAAACGATTTTCTGATTCGAATAACTAAACTTTTCATCATCAGCGAAGATTTCTCCGCGACAATTCTTCGATCATCCCAGGGAATTCGGGGCTACCGGCTGAATCATTTCTCGTTTGAAGCAGAACGCGGCTCTCATTGACCAATACTTGATGTATTCTTTCGAGGAGAATTTGGGCGGTCTCCCCTAGAAAGTCTGCAAAAAAGCGAATAAACGAGAAGAAGCGGCTCTATTCGTTCAGGGACGCTGTCAAAGCGGCATCAGAGGAGAGGGGTTGTCTTCTAAACACAAGGGTGCTACAACGTTGCGGACCATGAGTTTCTCAGGGTGGAGTTCGAGATGATTGTTTTCGAATCCGGACCTCGACGCCTCCTGCGAAACCATGGGGTCAGCTATCTTGTCTGGGATGGGATCCCTTCATTTTTTGGGTGGAGCAATTTCTGGAATAGTTTTGTATAAGTCCGGTTAAAAGTGAAATATCGTTCGGTCAGATATCGGCAACCCATTCCGGAATTCCCTTAAGAATATATGAGTCAATAATAGATTTTCTGGAATAATATTAAAAAATTCTATAAATATTATTTTTATAGATGATTACTGATTATTCTCCATGGATAGATATCTTGTCAGGGAAAGATATCTCGAGCGCCTCCGCGCCGGCCGCGGGGATACGGGGATCGTGAAAGTCATAACGGGCATGCGCCGCGTCGGCAAGTCGGTTTTGATGGAGCTTTACATTGAAGATCTCATCAGTTCCGGCGTCCCCGAGGGAGACATAGTGCATATTGATTTTGAGAGCATAGAAGGCCAGGGGATAACCGACGCATCGAAGCTGAACGCGTTCATCCAAGAGAGGGTCCCGAAGGATCGCATCGCATACGTCCTCCTCGATGAGATCCAGAATGTCGAAGGCTGGGAGATGTCAGTCTCCGCGCTGAACCATATGAAGAACGTCGACGTATATCTGACCGGATCCAATTCCGATATGCTTTCGTCCGATCTGGCCACCCATATCGCCGGCCGGCATGTGGAGGTGGAAGTGCATCCGCTGTCTCTGCGCGAGTTCATGGCCATGCACGGTTACGTCTCCGCCGAGGAGGCATTCTCGGATTATCTGAGGTTCGGCGGATTGCCGGCGGTATGCCCGTCCAGGGGCATCAGGTACGCGAAGGACTATCTTCAAGGGGTATTTAGCACTATAGTGATAAAAGATGTGATAGGGCATGCCGGGGCGGTCAGCGCCCAGAAGGTTGATGCCATAGCCCGCTTCCTATTCTCCAACATCGGGAACATTACCAGCGTCTCTTCCATATCCAAGGCCGTGGGGCTCGGGCCCAACACCGCGGAGACGTACGTGGCCGCGATGACAGACGCGTTTCTGTTCTCCCATTGCCAGCGTTATGATATGGTCGGGAAGAAGCTTCTAAAAACCAACGGCAAATATTACGCTATGGACATCGGGCTCAGAAACGCCGTGCTCGGAATGGCGGCAGGCACGGATATCAGCAGGCCGCTGGAGAATGTCGTCTATGCGGAGCTTCTCAGGCGGGGGTATGATGTCAGATGCGGCAGCTACCAGGATTCGGAGGTGGATTTCGTGGCTGTAAGGCACGATTCCGTCGAATATTACCAGGTGTGCCAGACGCTGATGTCCGAAGGCACGCGCGAGCGGGAGAGGAAGTCGCTTCTCAGGCAGAGGGACAATTACCCTAAGACCATACTGACTTTGGACAGGTTCGGCTTGGGGGATGAGCTGGGGATCAAGATCAAGAATGTAGTGGATTGGCTTCTGGAGGTGCGACGGCCGATGCCGCCGCGTGAAATCGACCGTTTTTGTCCTTCTGCCAAAAATTCTCGGCATATCCTCTGCGAGAATACCGGATAACGGGCTTCCCATCGGACTCCGCGGAGGGTGCATGGCCAATTCTCGGCTTAAGAATGTCCGGCGGATGCGGATGTGCAGACACTTCGCCGCCGCCATTGCGGCACCGACCTGCATTTCGCTGATAAAAAACGATAAATCCATTCCTGTGTGGGAAAATAGTCCCGATATTGTGTTTCAGCGGTCCGATCTGCCATACCATTTATTTGATGCGCTGGCAATGAAGTCAGATGATTGGAATAGATTTCGAGCAGCAGCCCTGTGACCAGCTCCCTGACAAGGTCACTTTTGCGGCCCATATCGTCTTCCTGCTGCAGCTTATACAGCGCATAGCAGTAAGCCATCGACACATCGCTCATCGCGAACTGGATGTTGCCTTCGGAGTACCTGCCCATCAGGGTTTGGAGGATCATGTCCGTATGCTCCCCATAGCGGCTGAGCTTGAAATCGTCTATCAGCACGACTACGGCCACAGACAGTATGCGCTTCGTTTCGGAGGAGATGTCGCAGCAGCTTGTCCACGGACGGGCGATGTTCCCGCATCCCGCCATCCTTTCTCCATCGTAGGAATCGCTTGTTCTGCGCGAGCTTCCCAAGATGTATACGTTCAGCAGCAATCCATTGAACTTCTGCCCCTAGTTCATGCCCCTGTAGCAGGCTGAAAGGCAATCGTGGAATACGACCATCAATCCCGCATCGTCCCTGTACGAGGATGACGTTATTTTGGTATCGCCATCTATGAACGTAGCTGTTTCGACCGATTCCGACGAATCGGAATCAAATTGCATAGGCTACAAAGGCTTGGGGATTTTCGTATTATCCTTCCGTGTTTTGCCTTACCTAAATATTATGGTGATGTTCCGACAACGGCATAAATGAAATTATGGGACCATTTATCCATCATGTATTTATGGTCCCATAATTTCATTTACTCTATGTTTTTTCTATTTTAGTTAAATAGTTAGTGATGGGTCTATTGCTGGATTATACGTACAGTGGTATCCATGGACAAAAAAATAATCGCAATAATAGCCGTGGTTGCCGTTGCGGCGGCCGCCATAATAGCGGCTGTCCTTCTCACAAACGGGGGCGGCGAGAAAGAGCCCACCTACGAATATGAGGGAAGGCTGCCGATATTAGGCAACGCTAACAACGACGACTACATCAACGATGACGATGTGAAATACATCCAGGACATCATCGACGGGAAAGTCACAGGCTCCGTGGTCGTCTCTGTTCTGGACAGTTACGACGGCAAGACCATAAACCGCTCATTGGCCGATGCCAACGCGGACGGCGCCGTAGACTCGAAGGATCTGGAGCTGGTCAAGAAGATGGTCAAGCGCGAGCATGGGATCAAAATCAACTACATCAACGTCGACAACGTCCTTTCGACCTGCAACTATCCTCTGACAACCATCGGCCTGGCATATAAGACAATCTACGAGATGGCGGCCGCGGCCGGTCTGACCTCCAACGAAGTCAAATGGGTCTGCGACTCTGTCGGAGACGTCCCCGGCAAGGGAGAGCTGAGGCAGTGGTATCCGCAGTTCAGCGATGCGAAATGCTTCGGGAACAGGGCCACCCCGACTACGAATCCATGACGGGAGACATGCCCAGCTGCATAATCACCGGGACGAAGAGATACTACGTCAAGACCGGCGAAGAGGTTCTCGGACCACGCGGAGTCGACATCATCAGGCTGCCCTCATACGAGGACGGATGGGCCATCCCCGGCATCCTCATGCTCGGATACCTGACCGACAACGAGGCGAACGCCAAGAAGTATGTCGACATGGCAGACGCGGTCTACAAGACGATCGCCAAGCACGTCAAGGACATACCCATGTCGGAACGTCCGTTCGTATTCGCGAGCCACAACGCTTCCGCGGTAGTCGACTACAAGAACGGATACATCGAGCCTGTCGTCCTCGCCGGAGCGTCCACCGCCATCGACCGCGGATATCCCAAGGGAAACGTCGACGCGGAAGCGATCAAAGAGATGAACCCCGATTGGATCCTCCTCCAGCCCTGGCACGGAGTGCTCGAGCAGACAGACGGCTCGGTCATCGACACGTTCAAGTGGGATCTGACCAAGCTCTACGAGGATGACATGAAGAGCATCCAGGCGATCGACCACACCCAGGCTTACGAGAAAGGCAAGGTGCTCATCAATACCCAGGGAGTCCGTCTGGGAGCGGCCTCGTTCATCCTGACCGCGTACATAGCCAACCACATCTACCCCGGAGTCTTCAACTTCGACATCGAAAAGCTGTTCAACGATTACATGAAGGAGTATCATCCCGGAGTGAATGCCAGCGAATGGTTCCAGTACACATATTTCGACCTCAAATTCGCCGACGAGAAATATGAGGAACTGATGAATTGATTTTCCGGGGATCGGCAGGGGGCCGGACCCCTGTCGGTCCGTTTCGGATCGTTCAGTCCCATTCCGTTTCTGAAAAGAGGTTGATAATACGGACCATACGGAAAGCGACCAGATGATGGCGGAGTATCATCGCTATACCCGCAGGAAATTGCTTTTCATTTTAGGCTGCATCATCGGAATGATTTTGGTGATTGGCTATGCCACCACCATAGGCTCCTCGAAGATCTCTTTCATAGAGGTCTACGAAACGATATTCAACCATTTCTTCAACCCCGATGCGCTGGATCCCGATGCGGATTGGGCGATATTCACGATCCGTCTGCCTAGGATAATGGCCGGCATGATCGCCGGAATGTCGCTGGGCGTCGCCGGGGCCGCCATGCAGAGCATGATGAAGAATCCCCTGGCGGATCCGTACACCACGGGAATATCATCGGGTGCATCGTTCGGAGCCACATTGGCTCTGGGGCTCGGGCTCTCTTTCGCCGGATTCGGCGGGAGCGTCAGCCTGGTCCTGTTCGCGTTCGTGTTTTCGCTCATTCCTGCCGCGGTGATCATCCTGGTATCGTCGCTGAGGAGCACATCCGCGGCGACCATGATTCTTGCGGGTATCGCCGTCATGTATCTGTTCAACGCATGCACCACGCTGATCAAGCTCGGATTGTCCGACGCAAGTCTGGCATCCGTGTTCAACTGGTCCGTGGGAGATCTGAGCGGAGTCACGTGGAACGACTGCGGGATAATGATGTGCTTCACCGTGGTCGGATCGATAACGCTCATGCTGATGTCCAAGAAACTCAACATCCTGATCACCGGAGACAAGAACGCCACGGCATTGGGATTGGACGCCCACAAGCTGAGGATCATCCTCCTGCTGCTGATCTCTCTGATGGCCGCATCGGTCGTCTGTTTCACGGGGATCATCGGATTCATCGGACTGGTTTCGCCGCACATCGTCAGGATGTTCCTGGGCTCGGACAACCGCTATCTCATCCCGGCGGCGGCCGTGTTCGGAGGGGTCCTGCTGATGGTCTCGGACCTTATCGCAAGGGTGATACTGGCGCCGACATTCCTGCCTGTGGGTGTGATCACGTCGTTCATCGGCGGGCCGATATTCCTCTATCTGCTGATCAAGCAGAGGAAGAGCGCGTGGTGATCCCATGAAGGTAGAACTGAAAGACCTGGAGTTCGGATACGACCCAAGCAAGCCGGTCTTCTCGGGAGTGAATTACACTTTCGAGAAGCCGGAGTTCATCTGCATATTGGGTCCGAACGGGGTCGGGAAATCAACCTTGGTGCACTGCATCAACAAGATCCTGAAAGCGACCGGCGGGGCAGTCCTGATCGACGGGAAAGACAACAGGGAGATGAAGCTGAAGGAGCTGGCGGCCAACATGGGGTATGTTCCCGCTTCCTCGGAGGACAATTTCCCTCTGACCGTCATCGACACCATCATGGTGGGCCTCCAGAACGACGCCAAGTTCGGCACTAAGAAGGAGGATCTGGAGAAGGTCTACGACGTCCTGAACCTGATGAGCATCCAGCATCTGGCCATGCGCAACTTCAACGAGCTGTCCGCCGGGCAGCATCAGAAGGTGGTTCTGGCAAGGGGATTGGTGAGGATGCCCAACATGGTCATCCTGGACGAGCCCACTTCCAATCTGGATGTGCGCCATCAGCTGGAGGTGACCAGGATCCTCAGCGAGCTGCCGAGGACCAAGAACATGATCATAGTGATGATCAGCCACGACATCAACATCACCGCGAAGTATGCCGACAAGATCATCATGCTTTACGGAGGATCGATCTATGCCGTCGGAACTCCGAAAGAGGTCATCACCAAAGAGAATCTGCGCACCGTGTACGGCGTGGACGCGGACATCATCGAAGTGAATGGCAGGCCCCATGTCATTCTGAACGGTGCCATACGCGAGGAATGAAACCGGGAGGCTTCGGCCTCTCCATTACTTATTGAATAAAGCTATGGGGCGGTATGGCGGAGGAAGTGTGGCTGTTTCTGGCTGTTGGGTCTGCATTGTTCGCCGGCCTGACATCCATCTTAGCGAAATGCGGCCTGCAGAATGTGGACTCGACGGTGGCGACCGCATACCGCACCGCAGTGGCGATGCTGTTCGCATGGGCTATCGTCATGGCCGCAGGCTCATACTCTTCCGTCGGGGACATAGGCGGGGAAACCTGGCTGTTCCTGATACTGTCAGGTCTGGCCACAGGAGCTTCCTGGCTGTGCTATTTCAAAGCGCTGCAGATCGGCAATGTGAACAAGGTCGTCCCGGTCGACAAATCCAGCAATGTCCTGACCATCATTCTCGCCGTGATCCTTCTGGGGGAGACTCTGTCGGCATGGGGGTGCATCGGAGTCGCGCTGATATTGGTCGGCACTATGATGATGATCGAGAAGAAGGATGTCGAAGAGGCCAACGAACGCGCGGGTTGGCTGCTGTTCGCCATAGGCTCGGCGGTGTTCGCTGCGCTTACGTCGATTCTCGGCAAAGTCGGAATGCAGGACATCGATTCCAATCTGGGGACCGCGATCCGCACCGTCGTGGTCCTGATCATGTCCTGGACGATGATCTGTGTGACGAATAAACAGGACAAGCTGAGGGGCATAGGACGGAAGGACATGCTGTTCGTCGTACTGTCTGGGCTTGCCACGGGCGCGTCCTGGATGTGTTTCTTCGGCGCTCTGCAGACCGGTCCCGCAAGCATAATCGTTCCCATCGACAAGCTCAGCATACTGGTCGCGATAGCGTTCTCATTCCTGGTCTTCAAAGAGAAGCTGTCCAAGAAAGGCGCAATCGGATTGGCCGGCATCGTGGCCGGAACTTTGCTGCTTCTGGTCCGAACGCTTAATTCGGATCATCCAAATATTCTTGGAAATCGTCTCTATTATATCTCCGGTAGGCTTCATATCACTGGAGGAGGAATGACATGGATCATGAAGTCTACACCATGAGCGAGATGTACAGGCTTGGCATGGAGTGCCTTGTCGAGAGGTTCGGCATAGTGAACACGGAGATGTTCCTCGCTGCCGTGAAGACTGGTAACTCTGACTACACCAAATGGAGACGGTAGGTGTTCGACGACATGGCTCCCGCCGAGTTCGACGCGGCCGTCGTGGAGTTCGCCGAGTCTGGGAAGAAGAATTCTTCTTGATAGGAGCAAACATCATTCCGGATGCCCCTAATCTTTACATTTGCTTTGATGCGGACATCGTCTTAACCTAAGATGATGTCAAATCTCAGCACTACATTTCGATTCGAGGAATTGCGCTTTGTATTCGTGGACATCCATTTGCCTCTGCAGTTTCACGCCAGCCGTCTTGAAGTATTCCCTGACGTTCCTGCTTGGTTGATCGGCCGACAGGATGCCGTCGCTGTTTATGCTGCAGATCAGAGATCTGCAGCGAGATATCACGGTCGTCAGCGATATCCCGCTCTTCAGGAACGGAGCGCGCATGTGTATGTCGACGACGTGTCGTTCATGGACGGCCACATGATAATCCATGTGGTCCACGTCAAGGGCGAGGGGAGATACGGCGAGCCCAGATCCGTCCTGCTGATGGACGGAGTCGAGGACATAGTCCAGCACTACCTGGACGTCAGGGCCTCGAAGCTCGCCGAGCGCGGGAAGGAGTCGAGGTCGATGTTCCCTCCGCTGAACAACTCCAACGAGTTCTACACCCAGCAGGGCTTCTGCAGGATGAAGGCATGCGTGGAGAAGGAGATCGGGGTCCGCTTCCAGCTGAGGGCCGGGCGCAGGGCGTTCGGCCAGAGGCTCCTGGACAGCGGCAACAGGATAGAGGACGTCTCCGTGGCCATGGGCCATTCCTCGACGAAGACCACCGAGGGATACTACGCCAGGAACAGCGAGAACCAGGTGATCAAGAGGATACTGAGGAATCAGACGAACAACCGCAGATGAAACCATTTACGGCCCAAACGGTTTGGGCTCTCTCCGAGAGCGGGTCCAAACTGCGTGGGCCAACGCCTTTGGAACGGTCGAAAATCCGAAATCATAGGATTTCAAAATGACGATCTGGATAAGGAAATGGTGGGCCCTGCCGGGTTCGAACCGGCGACCACTCGGTTATGAGCCGAGCGCTCTACCTGGCTAAGCTAAGAGCCCAACGTCTCGCCTTATCAAAAGTT
>JAFXUX010000002.1 GCA_017524805.1 Candidatus Methanomethylophilaceae archaeon | reverse complement strand
CTCGCATGTCTTAATCGAATTCCTATAGCGGTGGCCGCCGGCAGGATCAACCGGAGTCGAATCTTCGACTGAAATTCGTCTCTGATGGATGAAATGGAAATGGCAGCTTGACCATGTTTCACCGCTGTCCCGCTGGACGGCACGCTGAATGGTCCGTCTAGCGGAACATTCGTAGCATCGAACGTCAGAACCCATGAGGGCACGGCGGGCGGTATCCCCGTCGGAGTTCATGGTCCTCCATATCGCATGAGATGCCTTGTGCATCTCGCGCATCTCCGTGTATATCGGTTGACTATTTAACACTTTGTATTTTCTCCAATAACGAGACAGTTTGAGAAAACAATATTGAGAGTGAAAATCCTGGAGTCAAAACACCTTGTCCAGACACTTATGGCGCAGTTTGTTGAAAAAGGATTTATGATGTGTAATTTCCCCTCGATGTGAATGCACCTAATTGCACCCAATCTCCGATTGTTGCTCCTGATTTTTGTGACATGACCCTCCAATCCAGACTCAGTTCGATCGTCACTGATCTGTAAGGAGCCCAATCATCAACTTGTCCCAAAGATTTCGACTTCTTCTCTGGACATCAAGTTGAATGCCTAACTGAATTAGGCCTTTCATTCACACAAATATTTAATAATCAATTCAATGTTAAGGCGCTTGCTGTGGAGATGGCCCAGCCTGGTAAGGCGTAGGACTGCTAATCCTATGTCGCTATGCGACCCGAGGGTTCGAATCCCCCTCTCCACGCCATTTTTGCTTCTGGCTCTCGATTCAATTATTCCAGTGTTGTATCCATATAAGACACATTTCAACACTCCTGGATAGTGACCCTTGTCCGTATTAGACCAGGGCAACCGCCTGCGCCTGCAGGAGTACATCATTGCTGGCAAGTGAATTCGGACGGAAAAAAGGCGATAACGCGACTCTGTTCCAGCTTCAGCCTTAAACTTCTGAAGTATCTTTCGGTTCAGAGTCGCTATTTATCACCGGGTAAATAGTTTAGCCGGGAGTATCCCAGCCTTATGGTTAGTTCTCAGGCAACTCAGAGAGGATTTTGCCAGAGCCCTCGAAAGTCTTTCCGGCGAGATCCTGAGCGGACACAGGGATCCTGTTTTCGCCGGCGTCCCAGAACGAGTACCTGAAAAAGGCCTTCGGATCGACGGATTCCAGGCCGCCGCCAAATGTGACTTCCCTCAGGTCGTTCCCGGTGAAGGCGCCGTAGCCGATCTTGGTCGCGGAGGACAGGTTGGCCTTGGTCAGGGCGCATCCGTAGAAGGCGTGCTTCCCGACCGACCCCACTCCGGACGTGGCCTTGGACGAAGCGATGATGATTCTGAGACATTGGAGGGGGATTGATCGGAACGCATTTTTGGAGATCTGGCTGCTGGGGGTTCGAGTGTCCCCTCTCCAGGCCGATTATTATATCAAAAATAGTCTGCAAAACCTCTGTCTGCATCGATTTTTTCTTCGGGTGGAATCCAGCGTTTCAGAATCCGCATAGGATTCTTCGTCTCCGCCTTCCTCCCTCCTGAACTCCAAAAGATCTCCCGGCTGGCAATCGAGGACGTCGCATATCGCTTCCAGAGTGGAGAGCCTGATCGCGCTCACCTTGCCCGTTTTCAACTTGGACAGATTCACGTTGGTGATGCCAACCCTCTTCGAAAGCTCGACGAGAGTGATTTTCTTGTCCAGCATCACATGGTCTAGGCGTATCACTATCGGCATTTCTCACACCAGATCCTGCACCTCTGCTTGAAGCGTAGAACCGTACTTGAATATCTTATATATCGCCAACAGCACCACCGCCGCAATCAGCGCATCGATCGAAAAAGAAAAACTCTTTTCCAACGCCGTCTCGCTGAAGAATATCGTTGCCTGAACCACGATAGACAGCACGATCTTGGCTGCGACCACGACTGCCATCAGAAAGAACGAACGTGCGTTATCCTCCTCGAACGGCGGGATTCCGGACCTGATCCTTCTGATCACCCCGTCGATCAGAGCCAGCACACCGATTATAGCCACGATGCTCAGAAGCCAATCGACTTCGTTGCCCGAGGGGACCCCATAGCGGTCGATTGTTTTGGACATTCCCTGAAGCACAGCCGCAAACCCTGCCGCGAAAAGAATTCCTAAAACTATCAGGAACCAGTGCGCAACCGTCCATACCCTCCTTCCCTTGCGTTCGTCGATCCCGCATTCGTCCATGTTTAAGGATAGTGTTCTGAAATATTAATGTTTTATGACAATTAATTATTGTAAATCAAATTATTATTATCGAGATACATTAACAAATAGCATCATTTTTAAATACTCAGAACCCCTCCCATCGCACGAGGGCGAAAGCCCCGCGGAAGTGATAACGTGAGTGTGAGCAAAACCGACGTGATCATCGCAATCGCGACGCTCGTGGCTCTCCTTTCCGTCGCCGCCGTCGCAATCAGCCTCGTCGCCATGGACCATGAAACCGCAGGCGAAAGCATCGTCAGCGAACCGCAGCAGATCGAAGTCAAAGTGGGAGAACCGAAATACATCCATGGCTACGGAGACGGCGTATTCTGCCAATGGCCCTCAGTCTTCATGGTAAACTCGGTAACGATAAACGACGTGTATAAAGGCAGCCAACCCAGCTTGGAAATAAGCATCCAAGTGCCGCACTCCGAGATGGAATTCAGATACTTGGAGGTCGAATACAGCTCTCCCGACGCCAGTTTCGTCTCGGTCATGTGGGGCAACGGATTCCGCGTCGAAGACGACGAAACCTCCGGCTGCGGCAGATTCACGCTGCTCAAAGGAGATTTGAGCGCGCAAAGCACCCAAAATTTCGATTTGGACTTCTGTCTGGACAGCGATGATATATACATCACCTTCAAAATCGGCCGCTCCGACGGAAAGGTCATCGAGGAACGTGTCTACCCTTGCTCCTACCATCTGATCAGAAGCGCTTCCTCCTGACGGATTCCCGACGATCATGCGGAATCCCCTCCAAAAACCGGCCATCCGAAAGCCTGGCTTCCGCGGGACGGCTGGCCGACACTTCAATTTATTATATTACTAACCTATAATCAATCCAGAAGTGCCCATATGGACGCCGCAATGATAGCAACAGCCGTGCTCACGCTGGCCGCAGGGATCGGAGTTTTCCTCATAGCCTGCAACACTATGAGCTCCAACTTGGAATCCATCTGCAGCACCAGACTGAAGAGCCTATTCTCCAAAGCATCCGACAAGAAGCTGGTCGGCGTAGCTATAGGGACGGTGAGCACCGCGGCCATACAAAGCTCCGGAGCGATGACCGTTCTGGTTATAGGTTTCGTCAACGCCGGGATCATGTCTCTGACCCTCGCGGCAGCGATAATCTACGGCGCCAACATAGGGACGACTATAACCGCGCAGATAGTGGCGCTGGGGATGTTCGGCTCCGGCACGATATCTCTCACCCTGATATTCGCCGCCGTCACGGGGATAGGCGCGTTCATGGTCGCCTTCGGGAAAAAAGACTCCGTGAAAAGATGGGGGGGCGTCATCGGCGGATTCGGATTGCTGTTCGTGGGCCTGAGCATGATGAGCGGTTCCATGGAGGATTTCGCTCAGCTCGATGAGGTGAAGAATTTCCTCGCCAGCATCGATAACCTGATCATCCTGGTTCTTTTGGGAGCGCTTCTGACGGCGATAGTCCAAAGCTCATCCGTCATGACCTCGGTGGCCATCGCGATGCTTGCCGCCGGGCTCATCGATTTGGAGCAGGGGATCTACCTGACCATGGGATCCAACATCGGATCCTGCATAGTGTCTATCCTTGCGGGAATGTCCAGCGGCCTCAACGCGAAAAGGACGGCGCTAATGCATCTCACGTTCAACGTGATAGGCGTGACACTGTTCGTCATCGCGGGCTACGCCATCGGATTCATCTCAGGCGGCGGCATCACATATGAATCCATATTCGGATCGATGTTCCCGAACGCCCCCACCCAGCTGGCCATGTTCCACACCTTCTTCAACGTCATGACCGTCATCATAATGCTTCCTCTCACGTCAAAACTGGTTTCCTTCGTATGCAAGGCGATACCCGACAAAGGAGAGAAGACCACTTCGGAGAACGAAGGGCCACGCCTCTTCTTCATCAACGATTATATGCTGAAGACCCCGCCCATAGCCGTGCTGGAAGTGAAGAATGAGATCATGAACATGGCCAAGATCGCGATGGACAACGTCAACCTCGCCTGCCATATGGTATCCACGCTGGATTTCAGCGAGGAAAAGACGTTCCGGGCCAATGAGAAAGAGCTCAATTTCCTCAAAAAGCAGATCACCAAATTCCTTGTGAAACTTTCCAACCTCCAGCTGAGCGGAAGGGACAACGCGTACGTCTCCACCGGATTCCGCACCGTGACCGATCTGGAAAGGATCGGCGACTATGCGGAGAACATAGTGGAGTACGCCGAGAAGCTTTCCGCCCTCGAAGACAGATTCTCCGACGCCGCCCTCCAGGAGATAGAGGACGTCAGACTCCTCATAGAGCAGCTGTACGAGAAGATAATGAAGGCCTACGCCGAAGCCGACAGGGATATCCTCAGGGAAGCCATGGCCATCGAGGACAAGATCGACGACCTCACCGACAAGATGTCCGCCGACCACATCGAAAGGCTGAACGAAGGCGTCTGCAAGCCTGACGTCGGCGCGGAGTATCTTTCCCTGGCTTCGGACACGGAAAGGATAGCGGACCATTTCGTCAACGTCGGGAAGACCATAAAGGAATATGCCTGAGTCAGAATCCAGATCATCCGTCGATCGACGTACTCGGGATTCGCATCTGATTTTATAGGTGAACCCTATCATCAGCCGATGATACTGATCAAGCTCGGAGGCAGCGTGATCACAGACAAAACGCAGTACCGCACGTTCAGCCGGGATTCCGTCTCGCGCCTCTGCAGAGAGATCTCTGCTTCGGGGAGAGACTGCCTTGTGGTTCACGGGGCCGGCTCGTTCGGACATGTGCTGGCGAAGAGATTCTCGATCCAGGACGGATTCACCGGCAAAGAGCAGATACCTGCGGTCGCGAAGGTCCAGCATGACGTCAGAGAGCTCAGCTCGATGGTTGTCGGGGAGCTCATAGACGCCGGGATCCCAGCGGTCTCGGTGCCCCCGGGATCCTGCTTCGTCATGGACGGAGGAAGACTGGAAGTCGGGAACGGGGATGCCATTAGGGCGCTGAAAGACATGGGCATAATGCCGGTCATGTTCGGCGACGTGGTCATGGACAGGAAAAAAGGGTTCGGGATATGCTCTGGCGACCAGGCCATGGAAGTTCTGGCCCGCATCTTCGAGCCGGAGCTGTCGATCTTCGTTTCGGACATCGACGGCCTCTACCTTTCCGACCCCAAGAAAGATCCGGACGCTGAATTCATTCCGGAAGTCACGGAAGAGACCCTGGAAAGGATATCTTCGGAGCAATCCGCGGACGACGTCACCGGAGGGGTCGCCGGAAAAATGAGATCGATGCTTTCGATGTGCGCCGAGGGAAGGGAGTGCATCCTTCTGAACGGCACGGTCCCCGGCAGGCTCCTGTCCGCGCTCAACGGGAAAAGATCAGATGCACAACAGCGAGGGTCTGATATGGCTATACAGAACAGAAAGAACGACCACATCAGGATCTGCGTCGAAGAGAGGACCGCCCCAGGATACTGCTATTGGGACGATGTGAGACTGATCCACAACGCCCTTCCGGAGATAGACGGGGACTCGATCGACATGTCCTGCGAGATCTTCGGCAGAAAGCTGGAATTCCCGCTGATCGTGACCGCTATAACCGGCGGATTCGATGGGGCCAAGAAAATCAACGGGAACATCGCCGAAGCGTGCGCCGAGCTTGGCATCGGGATGGGAGTCGGGAGCGAACGCGCAGGGATATCCGGCGTCTGCCCGGAAAGCTACTCCGTCGTGAAGGATTACGGCGTGCCTTTGGTCATCGGGAACGTGGGCGCTCCCCAGCTGATAGAGCAGAGAGGGAAGAAAGCCTTCTCCAAGGAGGACATCGAAGCGGCGATGGATCTGGTCGGCGCAGATATGCTCGCCATCCATCTGAACTTCCTTCAGGAGATCGTCCAGCCTGAGGGCGACACGAACGCATGCGGCTGCCGCGACGCGATACGCTCCCTCGCCAGGGATTTCCCGGCGATCGTCAAGGAAACCGGCGGCGGAATCTCCAAAGACGTGGCCGTCAGACTGAAAGGCATCGGAATCCAAGGGATCGACATCGCAGGGATGGGCGGGACCAGCTTCGCTGCCGTCGAGCTTCACCGCGCTATGGATGCCGGCGATTACATCAGGACCAACATGGGCGAAACCTTCTTGGATTGGGGCATACCCGCGCCTGTTTCCCTCTGCGAAGCCAAATGCAGCGGCCTTCCGCTGATCGCTTCCGGAGGCATCCTCGACGGGATACACGTGGCCTCTTCGGTCGCTATGGGGGCTTCCTGCGCGGGCGTCGCCAATGCCGTCCTGAGGGAAGCCTGCGAATCCGCCGAGGCCGTCAAACGCAAACTCACTTTGATCAGGGAAGAGCTCAGGGCCGCGATGCTGCTCACCGGCTCCCCCGACTTGAAAGCGCTCTCCAAGGCCAAGCACGTGGTCCTTGGGGAAACCAGACAGTGGATGGAATCCATATGATCGATGCAAGAGAATATCTGAGGAAAAGGTCCGCCCAACTGGACGGGCCCATTCGCGACTTTATAAAGGACGAAGAGCCGTCCAACCTCATAGAGGCGTCCAGGCAGTATCCGTACGCCGGAGGGAAGAGGATGCGCCCTGCGATGGTCTTGGCCTCCTGCGGAGCCGTCGGCGGAAACGCCATGGATGCGATGCCGCTTGCGGTTGCCATAGAATACATCCACAATTTCACGCTGATCCACGACGACCTGATGGACGGGGACGAAGTCCGCAGGGGGATGAGAACCATCCACGTGGGATATGGGATGCCGACCGCGGTTCTCGCCGGGGACTGGCTGTTCTCGAAGGCGTGCGAGATAATCAGCAACATGGACCTCCCTCCGGAGAAAGTCGTTAGGATTCTGAGATACGTTACAACCGCTGTCTGCGACCTCGGGCGCGGCCAGCAGATGGACGTCAACAACGAGGGCAAGATCGTCTCCGAAGAATACTACATCGAGACGATAAAGCTCAAAACCAGCGTCCTGTTCGCGGCGGCGGCTGCGGGAGGAGCGATCGTAGGCGGAGCGGACGATGCCACAGCCGCGAAGATCTACGATTACGCCATCGATCTGGGGCTGGGATTCCAGATGTTCGACGACTATCTCGGGATAGCCGGCGATTCATCCAAGACCGGGAAATCGGTTGGGAACGACATACGCAAAGGGAAATGCACCTGCATGGTGACCCACGCGATCAGATCAATAAAAGATCAGAAGACTTTGGAGGAATTCAAAGGGATTCTGGGGAAGATCGATGCCACCGACGCCGAATGCGGGCGCGCCAAGCAGATTATGAAAGACGCCGGATCCATCGATTATGCGATGGACCTTGCCAAGAAGAAAATAGAGTCCGCCATCGCCAAGATAGATTTCCTCCCCGGAAGCGAGGACAAGGAATTCATGGTGGCTCTGGCTAAATTCGCCATAAACAGGGAATCCTGAGGATCAGACGTCCTCTATCCCGGTCTCGGTTATCCTGTATGGCGCCGACCTCCCTTCGGGGAGGCTCCGGTGCTTCATTATCACCGCTGCGCGCCTGCCTTCGTATCCCTTATCCAGACGCACTATAGTTTTCGCGTTGTGATGCAGGACGTGGCCCCCGAGAAACTCAACCCCGCCGTTCATATTGCTGTATACCTGCGAAGTTACCAGAACGGCTATGTCATATTTCCTGGCCATATTAAGCAGAGCTTCCGTCTGCCTGATGAAATCGTTCCTGGCCGCCCCGTCATCGTACTTCAGCCGATAGAACATGGTCAGGGAATCGATGATCACGGCGGTTATGGTCCCTGCGGAAGCGAGCTTCTCCGCCTTGTCTATGCGGTCGGACTGCTCCTCGAAACTGTGGACCTGGAAAATCAGCACGTTCTTGACCGCATCTTCCATCCCTGCGAAAACCTGGGATATGCGGTCGCCTGAGAGGCCCTCGGAATCGATGTACGCGACCCTTTCCCCTTGGGAGACGATGCTGCGGGCGAACTGCAGGCAGACGTTTGTCTTCCCCGCGCCGGCTTCGCCGTAGATGAGCGTGACGCAGCCGCCTTCGATGCCCCCTCCGAGAAGGCGATCGAACTTCTGGCAACCCAAAGGTATCCTCTTCACGGGAACCTCAATCGGCAATATGAATAAAAAGAAATTGTAAAGGGTTGGGGAAGGGGCTGCCCCCTCCCGCTCAGTTTTTGGGATCGTCAGAGGACGAATTCTCCACGGGCTTGACATCGTCCAGGCTGTAATCCACATCGGTCTGGACCACATCGCCTTTGGACATGTACATGGGAACGGCCATGATCATCATCGCCGCGTAGGCTATAACGGCCAACACTGCGAGGGCTATGACCACATACAACGCGATGGTGACAACCGATTCGAATATTCCAGGTCTGGTGAGGGCATAGATGACCAAAGCGATGAGGACCACGATGCCCGCCACTATGAGGAGGACGCCCAACCCGGACTTCCCTGTCTTGACTTTCTGCGTCTGAACCATAGGCATCATCAGCTGCTGCTCTGAGGCATGTACGGGTACAGCGACATAGCCAGATCGCCGAGGGTCATAGACTGCAGAATGATGCGGCCGGGACCGGTCAGAGTAGTCATGAACAGACCCTCCCCGCTGAAGAGGACGTTCTTCACTCCCTTGACGCTGCTGATGTCGTAAGACACGGTGTCCTGCCATGCGACCACGTGGGACGTGGAGACTTTGATTATCTCGCCGGGCTTCAGATCCATCTGGATCAGATCTCCGCACGCATGGGCGAAGACCAGTCCCTTTCCGGAAAGCTTCTGGAGAATGAGCCCTTCGCCGCCGAACAGCATGGAACCGAGCTTCTTCTGGAATGCGATGTCCAATTGGACGCTGGTCTCCGACCCGAGATACGCCGATTTCTGGCATATCCACGCGTTGTTCGTGATGTCTATGTCTATGATCTTTCCCGGCGCCTCTCCGGCGATTCCGACGGTGCCCGTGCCTCCGGTGGTCTTGAACTTTACCAAGAACATGCTGGATCCCGACAGCGAACGTTTGAGACCCGCCATGAGTCCGCCTTCCATCTTGGATTCCATCTGCACGTTCCCGGAGGTGTACACCAAAGCTCCGGCCGTGGTGGCCAGCTCCTCGTTGGGCTCCAGCTCGATGTTTACTACCTGAAGGTTGCTCCCAGAAATGTTATATTTCATAGGCTAAGAACCATTCTATATGCATAAAAACATTTAGATGCATGGAATCGGACAGACAAAGGGGGGCCGAAGCCACCATTTCCAGGGCATCGTACCTCGGACGCGAAGCCGCCTTGAAGTCCAGGCCGCCCAAATCCTACAGGCTTCCGGAGCTTGACATGCGCATAAGAACCGCCAGAACCAGAAGCGAAGCCCGCATAATGCGCGAAGCCAGGGAAGCGGGCGTGCGTACCCCATGCATCTACGACATCGACCTCAAGGAATGCTCCATCACCATGGAATATGTGCACGGAATCACCGCGAAAGAAGCCATCGACGCCCATCCAGAAGATGCGGAGAAGCTTGCGGAGATGATAGGAAAGACCGCGGCCAAACTCCATTCAGCTGGGATATGCCATGGCGATCTGACCACATCCAACATGATAGTCCGCCCTGACGGCTCCCTTTGCCTGATCGATTTTTCGATGGGATGCACAAAAGCCACCCTGGAAGACATCGGGATAGACGCCAGGCTGATGGAAAGGGCGTTCGGATCGGCCCATGCGGGACTGGAAAATGCGTTGGAAACACTTATGGACGCATATCTTTCCTCGATGCCCGATGGGAATGCGGTCAGAAAGAAACTTGAGGAGATAAGGAACAGAGGGAGATACACATGAAGCTGAAAGTGATTACGTCAAATCCCGGAAAGGTCGCGGAATACGCGAGATCGTTCTCGGAGATCGGCATCGAGATGGAGCATCTGAGACTCCCTTACGACGAAGTGCAGACATCCGATCTGAGCGAAGTTGTCGACAAAGGCATGGACGAGATAATCTCCAAAGGGGTCAGGGACTTCATCGTGGACGATTCCGGACTCTTCGTCGATGCCCTGAAGGGATTCCCGGGAGTTTGGTCGGCTTACGCGCAGAAAACCATCGGCAATGCCGGGATATTGAAGCTTATGGAAGGCGAGCAGGACCGCGGGGCTGAGTTCAGATGCTGCATCGGGTGCGACATCGCCGGCGAAAGGGTGATAGTCACCGGAATCTGCAGAGGCTACATAACGCAATCGGAAAGGGGAGCCGGGGGATTCGGTTTCGACCCCATATTCACGCCGGACGGCCGGAGGACCTTCGCGGAGATACCGATAGAGGAGAAGAACGAAGTGTCCCACAGGGGGAACGCCATAAGATTGATGATGGAAGAACTGAAAAGAAGGGGCCTTGCGGACTGATCCGCAGACCCCCGATTTTTTTCCCTTCAGTTGAGAAGGGCGGTGATGGGCGGGTTAACTACGATTATGCAGATGGCCAACGCGAGGGCCAGATAGATCAGGTAATTCCCGATCATGGATTTCGTCTCGACCATGTCGGGGCGGAATCCCATGGCGGACAGGATCTTAGGCATCAGAGCCATGACCCCGAACGACAGAAGCGTAGCCACGATCCAGAGCCAATTGATTCCGCTTCCGAATCCGAACTTGCATATCAAGCCGCCGATTATCCCTACAACGACCCCCAGAACCAGAGTCACGAGGCAGACCTTCGTCCCATAGATATCCTTCAGGATGAATTCCCTCTCGTTGAACTCGGTGGGAGTGAACTCGTAATCCTCCTCGGGTTCCTCGACGATCAGTCTCCTTTTCTTTGCCATTGCGTCCGCATCCTGCAGTTCACTTAAATAGTTATTGAGACACCTCGCGCATGCCCGCCGGAGCCGAACTTCCCCTTGGAATACTTCAGGGCCTCTATCACAGGCAAAGGTTCCCCGAGAAGGAATGTCTCCAAGGCTCCGCCGCCGGTGCTCACATAGGAGAACCTGTCGGCCAGGTCGAACCTCTCCGCCGCCCCTCCGGTATGCCCTCCGCCGATGACCGATTGCCCTCCGGAATCTACCATGGCTTCCATCAGTTTCCTGGTTCCGACAGAGAAATCCTCTTTCTCTATCATACCCGCAGGGCCAGACATGAAGCATGTCTTGGACGAGCGGATTACTTTGCCGAATTTCTCGGCCGATGCGTCCCCGATATCGAGGGCGGGCTCTTTGGTGGGCATGTCCCCTATATTGACGGAGACGCGCTTCCCGTCCCTCTCAACGGCTACGTCGACGGGGATGAGCACCTTCTGCCCGTATTTCTCCATCACATCCTTGGCGGCCTGAATATTCTCTGGGGTGAGCTCTTCGCTGAGGATCTTGGAGCTGGCCTCGCCTATATCCACGCCTCTGGCGAGAAGATATGCATTGCCGACCAGCCCGACCAGAATGACGGTGTCGGCGGTGCCGTTGCCGAGGACGCGGTCTATCATGTCCGACACGTCGCCGAACTTGGCGCCGCCCAGAATGAAAACGGAGGGTCTGCGGGGCTCGGAGAATATCGCGTTGAGGGCGAACATCTCCTTTGCCATGAGCCTGCCGGATGCCGAAGGCACTTTCGCCTGGAATCCGACGAGGGAGCATTGGGATCTGTGGGACGCTCCGAACGCATCGCATACGTAATAGTCGATCAATGGGGCCAGCGCCTTCACGATCTCCCCGTTGGCGTGCGCCTCCATGTCCCCTTTGGCGGTCTCGGAATCTATGCCGCGCACGTTGCCCAGAAGAAGGACCTCCCCGGGCTGGAGAGCTTTTATGGCGCCCACGGCTTCCTTGCCGATGACGTCGTCGACATACTTCACGGGAGCGTTGATGTGGCGGGAAAGGTACTCCGAGTGCTGCTTCAGACCTATGAAATCCCACTTCCCTTTCCTGCTCTGGTGGGCCAGGATAACAAGCTTCGCGTTCTTTCCCATCAGCTCCCTGACGGTGGGGACAACCCTCCTTATCCTGGAGTCGTTGACGATCTTCAGGGTCTGCTTGTCCAGGGGGCAATTGATGTCTACCCTGAGAAGGACCGTCTTGCCCCTGTAATCGAAATCCTCCAGCGTGTTGAAATCCTTCGCCGTGGGGAACACCTTCAGCTTTTGGAAATGCCGAGGGCCGCGTTGGTCTTCGCTACGGATTTGGACGGGTCTTTCTCGGCTTTGCACATGGACCTGATGCAATCGACATTCTCAGGGATTACGTCCGACTCTTGGTGGACGGCCTGGTAGTAATACAAGGTGTTCCCGACCACTTTGATGCCGTCCTCCCAGACGACTATCTCATACATGTCAGACCTGTCGCGCCCGAGGTCCCTGGCGAACTCCATGATCTGGGCGGTGGTTTTGATGCCGTCCTTTGATTTCACCAGCCTCACGCGTGACGCGTTCTTCAGGACGTTTATGACTTCCTCCGTGGTCGTCTCGGCTTCCAGCTTGGCGACGACCGTGTGGACGTGCATGAGGGTGGTAGACGCTTTGATGGCCATGGTACTGATGCTGAGCCAAGGCATGATGCTCTGGACGTCGGGGCCGTGATGGGTCGGAAGGCTGACGGAAGGCTCGAGCCCGTTGATGGGGCCGTTCTTGCTGTCCCCGGGATCGGCCGCGCGCCTGACTATCGTCACATAGGCATCCTTGATCTTGAACGCCTTGTCGATGGGATTCAGAGTCCTGAGAAGCCCCGTGGTGTTGCATGAGACCACGCGCGAGAGCTGTGCGCCCCACGACTCGGAATAGTTGGCAGTAGAATTGAAAGAGATCCCGGTCAGGCTGTGGTCCTCTCCGCCCTGGAATATGGCTTTGACTCCGGCGGCCTTGTACATGTCCCTATAATATTCCCCCACATTCCCGGGGGTGCAGTCGACGACGATGTCGACCTTCGATAATAAATCCTTCAGGGTCCCGGCTATCTTCACGCCGGCTTTATTGAACGCTTCGACGCTTTCGTCGGGGACGTAGAGGTCATATCCCTTATTGAGCGCCGAGAGAGCCTCAAAATTCGGCCTGGTCTTGGTGACCCCGACCAGCTCCATGTCTTCCTGCGCGGCAACGGCGGATGCGACCCTCTTTCCGATGGTCCCATATCCGTTCACTCCGACCCTGATTTTCGCCATGATAATACCTATGGTACGCTAATCATATCTCATTAAAAAAATCTATTGAGCCGCCGCTGTCAATAGTTAAGTACGCTTTCGCGGATGTCTGGGCATGAGATTCCTCGTCATAACGGACCTGCATCAAAAAAGGGCCGATGTGGGCTGGATAAATGAAGAAATCGCCGCTCACAAAGCGGAATTCGTGCTTTTCCTCGGAGATATTACCAATTTCGGAACCAAGAAGCTGGCCAAGGAAATCATCTCGAAAATCGATTCCAAAGTCTATGCCATACCCGGAAACTGCGACCCTCTCGACCTTCCCGAAGGCATCAAGGATGTGGCCGTGGACATGCACGGCAATGCGGCAGAAGTCGGCGGATACAGGATAGTAGGGCTCGGTGGATCGAACATAACGATCTTCCACACCGCGTTCGAGCTTGAGGAGGACGAACTTTACAACGGCCTGAAGAAGAACACCTCGGAAGGTATGATCCTGATGACCCACGCGCCTTCATACGGCATATTGGATCAGATACCCTCCGGCATCAGCGTCGGTAGCCGCGCTATCAAAAGGATCGTGGACGAATACCACCCGATCCTCGCGCTGTCCGGGCACATTCACGAGGCCTCCGGGATTGTCGAACAGGACGGCACAGTGTTCGTGAACCCCGGTCCCGCCAAAGAGAAGAAATTCGCCGTCATCGACATCGACGGCGGAAAAGTCAGAGCAGAAATTCTCAAACACTGAAAGGAGGGTTTCCCCTCCCATTTTATATGTGGGACGGGCCGGAGCCCGATTCCCTCAGAAAGCCGCGTTCTTCCTCTGCCTGTACAGGATATAGATGAACAGCGGGCTCCCGATCAGCGCCGTGATGGTCCCTACCGGAAGGGCTCCGGGAAGAAGCCTGACGGCAACATCGGACACCAGAACCAGCAGAGCGCCTACGACGGCGGCCGTGGGTATCAGAATCTTGTTGTCGCTTCCTACGAACAGCCTCGCAATATGCGGCGCAACCAGCCCCACGAAACCTATGGATCCGGTGAAACACACGCATATCGCGGTGGCGACGGACATGACCATGAAGCAGATTACCCTGAGCCTTATGGGATTGACCCCCAGACTCTTTGACATGTTGTCCCCTGCGGTCATGACGTTTATCTTGTTGGCGACGACCATGCCGAATATCAGGATCAATATGAACCCGATGAGGATCGGATACGAATCCGCCAGATCCATCCTCGAAAGCGTCCCTATGCTCCATTCATAAATCTCGTGGAGGTCCTCCGCCTCGGAATTGTATTTTATGAAGGTCGTGAACGCCGAGAACATGTACATCAGGCCTATGCCCACGAGAATCATCATCGTCGGGCTCATCTTCTTGAACGTAGAGACGAAGATGATGGCGAGGGCGGGCACCATGGCGAACACGAACGCATTGATGATCATCGACGCGTCGCTATCGCCGTTCACTATCGGGATAATGCATATGCCGTAGCTGATCGATATGGCCACTCCGAACAGAGCCGCAGAGGATATACCGATGGTGTACGGATCTGTCAGCGGGTTCCTGGTTATGGACTGCATCATGGCACCGCAGATAGCCAGAGTAGCTCCGACGCCGATGCCGCCGATGGTCCTTGGCACGGTGCTGTCCATGATCCTCTTGTCCGTCATCCACGCCATATAATCGGCGGATTTCTCGGGGATGTTGCCGCTTATGTGGTTGGACAGGAAGGCGATGACATCGTCCATGGAGATGCCGAACTTGTCCACGGAAAGGGAATACACGGCGATGACGGCGACTATCGCTATGAATACGAAAATCCACAGCGCGCGCTTATGGGCTTTGGCACGGTATTCCGCCACTTTTTCGGAGCGCATATCACCACACCCCGCTTTTCTGTCTGATGATCAGATACAGGAAAATTGGCGCCCCGACGAATGACGTCACAACGCCCACAGGTATGTCGGAACCCACGTCTATGTAACGGCTGAGTATGTCGCATGCCAATAGGAAAAACGCGCCAAGCGCCACGGAACCGGGAATAAGATAGCGGTTGTCCGAGCCGATGACCATCCTCACCATATGCGGGATGACCAATCCGACGAACCCGACTATACCGACGTAGCTGACGATGGTGGCGGCAATGAACGACAGCACCACCAGACAGAGTATCCTGAGCCTCTCGCTGTTCATCCCGAGGGATTTCGCATCCTTATCATCGAGAGACATGAGATTGAGCTTGTTGGACAGCGGCAGAATGATGGCGATTCCTGCGACGACAGCCACGGTCATGAACGGAAGAGAATCCCAGCTCAGATCCACGAAGGAACCGACCTGCCACCGATACACAATGGACAGGTTCTCCTCGTTGGTGGAAACCATGAGAATGGATGTCAGCGCATTGAACAGATATGACACCGCGACTCCGGCCAGAATCAGGGTGGAAGGCGATCTGCGGAAGAATGGCGAGAACAGCACAATGACGGCCACAGGGACCATTGCAAGAACGACCGCGTTGGTCACAATGCCGACGTCCGAGAATCCGCCTCCGCCGATGGAGAATCCGAGAGCTGTAGCAATTGCGACACCGAACAGAGCCCCCGAGGACACTCCTGTGGTATACGGATCGGCCAGCGGGTTCTTCATCACGCTCTGCATGATCGCACCTGCGATAGCCAGCCCGGCACCGCACACGATGCATAGCAGAGCCCTAGGCACGCGGTAATTCCAAATGATATTGTCATTGAAGAAATCCGGGCGCTGCTCTACCTTGTCATAGGTGACTCCCTGGATGTGTTTGATGAAATAGTCGAACACCTCCGCGACGGACAGGTCCCTGGTGCCGATCTGAAGGGAGACCCAGAAAAGCAGGAAGGTCGCGATTATGAGGGCCGATATGAACAGGATCTTGCGCCCGATGTATTGCCCGTATTCCTCTTTGAAATCGGCCTGAACTTGGTCGGCCATGGAAAACACCCTCGCAATTCGGGGATACGCAGATGGCTCCATCCGGAAGTGGGCCGCATTCGTCCGATTCCAGATCTTTCATCACCAAGTGAGGCCTTCCGCCATCGTCTATGACCTCGGAATCCACGCCGTAAACAGTGAGGACATTCTCTTTCGTGAGGACTTCCGCGGGAGTACCGACCGCGAAAATTGTGCCTTCATACATCAGGATGATGCTGTCGGAATACTTCGAAGCGATATTGAGATCATGGCTGATCATTATGACCAGGATCCCCTCGTCGCGCGAAAGCTTCTTGAGAAGGCGGGATATCCCCAGCTGATGCTTGACGTCCAGATTGGATGTCGGCTCGTCGAGGAGAAGCACCTTAGGTTTCTGTACCAAGCCCCTCGCCAGCATCACTTTCTGGTGCTGCCCTGCCGAAAGCTCATTGAACGAGCGCATAGCCAGATCCTCGATGCCAAGCTTGGTCAGGGTGTCATAGACTATCTCCAGGTCCTCGTCGGAGGTCTTCCATCCGGCATGCGGATGCCTTCCCATCAGGACTGTATCGACGACGCTGAGAGGAAAAGTGTCCGAAGAGGAGTAAGGGACATATCCGATTTCCCTTGCCATCTCTTTCAGCGAATAATCCCTGACATTCTTCCCGTCGAGGAATACGGTTCCCGAGGTGGGCTCCAGAATCTTGTTGATGCAATGTATCAGCGTGGATTTCCCAACCCCGTTTGGCCCCAATATCGAGACGAACTGCGGCTCTTCGATATCGAGGCTTATGCCCTTCAGCACTGGGACCGAAGCATAGCTGAAGGCCATACCGTTAATTTCTATTTGCATGGTACCCGTGGATAATACTGCCAAGTAGATTTTATACGTTTGCTGTGAAGGGCATGGCAGAACCATAATAACGGCCCCCATGCGGAGGCCATATGGAAGTGGCCCGGGGAATCCCCGGGCGTTTCGGCGTCACTTGTGGATGACGAAGGTCATCGAGGAGATGTCCAGCTTGTCGCCGTTGAAGAATTTGTCGACGAGCTGCTGGTGCAGGGCGTCGGCGAATCCGGCGGAGACGATGTCCGGATGGAGAATCTCAGCGGCGTAGGCGACCCTGAGAGGCACGGGCATTCCGCCGCAAATTATGAACTGGCCGTCGGTGCCGTTCACCCAGTCGGCGAAGGGCGCGGTGTAGTCGCTCCACTTCTTGTCGAAGTCCTCGGTTCCGTCGTAGAAGTTGCCGGTCCTGAGGTGCAGGATGCGGTCGAAATTATAGAGGGTGGTGTTGAGCACCTGGGGGTAGTCGACGAGCTTGATGCTGGTCGTGGTCCCGGTATCCATGCTCTCGAGCGCGTACACCCCTCCTGCGAGGCGCCCGACGTTGTTGTAGTCGGAGTCCCCGACGGAGATGTATCCGGTCATGCTCGAGGCGATGAAGGGGACCTTGTCGGCCTCGGAGAGGCCGGCGAGCTTCGCG
>JAFXUX010000001.1 GCA_017524805.1 Candidatus Methanomethylophilaceae archaeon | reverse complement strand
GATGACGGGTCCGATAGAAGCCGGATGTAAGCATCGAGGTCCGCCGAGATGTTCAGTCCGGGCTCACTAACGTCCCAAGCGCCGCTGGGGTGTGGTCTAGCCGTCAATCGGGTTTCGTATGTCGCACTCATCCTCAGTTTCCACTTTTATTGTACTATCCGATAGTTTTGATATGTTGAATGCGCATTCCAAATCATGGATCCTTTCACGATAACAATCGCATTGATAGTTGTCGGAGCGATATTCCTCGCAATCGAGGCATTCAGCCCCGGCGGCTTCATGGTGATCCCCGGGACGGTTCTCATCATCCTCGGAATACTCGGATTGGTATATCCGGAATACCTCCTGTCCTGGTGGTCTCCCGCAATAGCTGTCGCCGTGGCCGTTCCCATAACGCTGGTGACCATGAAGCTTTATCAGCGGTTGGCTGTCCCCGAGCCGCCGGCCACGAAAGTAGCGGAAACGCTGATCGGAAAGCACGGCACGGTGACCGTCGCAACAGAACCTGGCAATCTGAAGGGGAAGGTGGTCATAGGCTCGGAAACATGGTCCGCAACTTCGGATGAGCCCATAGAAGCCGGCGCTTCCGTGGAGATCATGTTCAGTGAAGGGGTTCACGTCCACGTTCGGAGATGTGGGGAGGAATAAGATGGACACAGCCATTATTATCGTAGTTCTGGTCCTGACATTCGCCGCGATCATAGCGATCACCAGCGGGGTGAAGATTGTCCAGCCTTATGAGCAGGCAATTTACATGCGCCTCGGTAAATTCGTCAGGGTTCTCAACCAAGGCCTCAACATCGTATGCCCTTTGATCAACAAAGTGGTGAAGATGGACCTCCGTACCGAGGTTCTCGATGTCCCGAAGCAGGAGGTCATCACCAAAGACAATTCGCCGGTCTATGTGGATGCGGTCATTTACATCAAAGTGACGGATCCCAAGAACGCTTTCTTCGAGGTCACAGACTACAGGCTGGCGACCGTCAATCTCGCTCAGACCACACTCAGATCCATAATCGGAGAGATGGAGCTCGACGAGATCCTTTCATCCAGAGAGAAGATAAACTTGAGTCTCAGGGATATCCTCGATGAGAGCACCGACAAGTGGGGAGTGAAGATCGAGGCCGTCGAGATAAGGGAAGTCGACCCGGCAAGGAAGGTCAAGGATTCCATGGAAGAGCAGACTTCTGCCGAGAGGAGGAGACGTGCGGCCATCCTTCAGGCCGACGGTCAGAAGAGGGCGGCAATCCTCGAAGCCGAGGGTAAGAAGAAATCCCGCATCCTGGAGGCTGAAGGACTCAGGCAATCGATGATTCTGGAGGCTGAAGGAAAGAGGCTCGCCACTATCCTGGAAGGCCAGGGAGAGGCCCAGAAGCTCAGGATACTTTCCGTGGGCGCGGCCGCGATGGATTCCAAGGCCATGTCGGTGCTTTCCATGCAGACGCTCCAGGAAGTCGGCAAGGGAGATTCGTCCAAGATATTCTTCCCGATGGAGGTCACAAGGCTTGTGGAAGGCATTTCCGATTATATCGGGACGGCCAAGGGAATCCCGGACAGGGAAGTCTCCGATATCAGCGGCATCAAGGAGGCCGTCGGCGATCCGGACGACATACTCGGCCCGATACCATCGCAGGAAGAGATCAAAGCCGAGGCCGACAAGTTCAACAGATCGGTGAAAGAAGAGATGGATGACGTGGACGAGATACTGTCCAAAGAAACCATCTGAATACCCGGATCCGGGTGGGATAAGATGGTAGTCCTGCCCGGATTCGAACCAGGGTCGCTGGCTCCAAAGGCCGGCATGATTGACCTCTACACCACAGGACTATCTGGGATTCGGAATCCATCAAGGTATAATGCTTTATCGGTGCTCGCTCCAGCTTCCCTATGAGATATGTCGGCTTGCACCCTTCGATTCTTACCCTGACCTTCGTTCCCAAGGGGATCGTTTCCTTTATGACAACGGGCCTGTAATTGTTCGTGCGGACAATCGTGCCTTCCTTGTGCTCGGTGGCCAGAGCTTCGAAGACTTTTCCGACCAAGGCAGAATTCACGTCATATTCGACGGAATTCTTCAGTTCTGTTAGCTCGGTCGATCTCTCCTTCGCTATCCTCCCGTGGACCTGCTCCATACCGGACGCATTAGTCCCCGGCCTGGGAGAGAAGCGGGTTATGTTGATGGTGTCCGCTCTGAGCGCTCTGATGAGGTCTTTGGTGGCTTCGTGATCCGAATCGGTCTCTCCGGGGTATCCGGTTATGACATCCGTGGCGATGCTGATGTCTGGGTATCTGTCCCTTAGCTTCCTTGCCAATCCCAGGAAATCCTCTGCGGTATATCCTCTGCGCATCGATTTCAGAACGGAATCGCTGCCGCTTTGGACCGGGATGTGGAGGAAGCGATACACCCTGGGATCGTCCATGGCATCCAGAAGCCGGTCCGCTATCCTCGACAGATGGTTGGGATTCATCATGCCGATCCTAATCATGTAATCGCCGTCGACCTTCAGCATCTTCGACAGAAGGTCTGCGAGGTCGGTGCCGATGTCGAACCCGTAGCAGGCCGTGTCCTGGGCCGTCAGAAGAATCTCTTTGGCTCCCGAGGATACGAATCTTTTGAACTCATCGATTATGCTCTCTTCCGGATAGCTCATCAGCTTTCCGCGGGCGTATTTCGTTATGCAATAGGAACAGTTTCCGAGGCATCCCTGAGCTATGGGGAGAATCGCGTCGGTGCCGACAGCCGCAGGAAGAGGGGGACCAGCGACCCCATATTTACTTGTCACAAGATCGGAGAATCCCCCGTACTCCCTCGGGGGTATTATTATCGAGCCAGGGAGGCGGATCTCTATCCTCTGGGGCTGGACCTTGGCCATGCAACCCGCAACGATGATCTTTTTGCCGGCTTTTTTCAGCTCGGCAATGCGCTGGATCATCTTCTTTTCGGTGGTCTCGACGACGGTGCACGTGTTGAGTATCACGATGTCGGCGTCATCCGCAGAGGAAGCCTCCGAGTATCCCAGGGATGCCATGTCTTCGGAGAGTCTGCGTCCCTCCCCGAAGTTCATGGTGCATCCATAGGATTCGACGAAATATTTCATCAGCGCGTGCAAGCTTCCGCAGTGGGCACTGCGAACGCGGTCTTAGCCGAGATTTTGGTTATCTTGGCGTGGATCTTGGCACCTTTGACGGTTCCGGGGACTACTATGAGGTAGTCAAACACTTTCCCTACGCCATCTCCCTTCTTTCCCACGTCGGAGATGAGAAGCTCGATGATGTCGCCCTCGCGGAGCGTGTTTGCGGTGTCGGCCCTGACCGATTTCCTGACGGTTATGGGTCTGCGGGCTCCGCACGCTTCGCATTCAAGCATGAGCGTCCTGTCTTCCTTTACCATCTTGGTGTCGGGAAGGCCGCACTCCGAGCATATGACGTACGTCTCGGTGTATATCTGGATCTTCTCGTTGATGGCCTGAGGGCTGATTTTGGCTTTGAAAACCGCTCTGCGCCCTTCGATGCTTCCGGGGGTACCGAGCTCTCTGAGCATGAATTGGAGAAGGTGCTCGGGATCTCTCCTCAGTTTGTCCGTTACATCGATGAAATTCCTGAATACGGTGATCTTTCCCTCTTGGAGAATGTCCAACTCGGGGATCTCAAATCTTTCATGGGCCTCCGTTATTTCGGGGCATGTGATTTTCGCTCTGTTGAGGAGCGACAAATAGTCATCATCATCTGCCATTCTCTCACCTGTCTGCGGCTATTGATAGCCTTGCTATATATTCTTGCGTATTGTATCGGCCATCCATCTGGATGGCGGCAATCAGAACCTTTCTGGCATCGTTCAGGGGCCGATGGTCTATGGCTGTAGGAAATCGAATGATCATTTCCGGCATCAGTCTGTGGCTAATTGGAATCACAAGTAAGTTTTATATACTGAATAATTCTACCCTGCTTTGCGCGAGATGCACAAGGCATCTCATGCGATATGGAGGACCATGAACTCCGACGGGGATACCGCCCGCCGTGCCCTCATGGGTTCTGACGTTCGATGCTACGAATGTTCCGTTAGACGGATCATTCAGTGAGCCGTCCAGCGGGACAGCGGTGAAACATGGTCAAGCTGCCATTTCCATTTCATCCATCAGAGACGAATTTCAGTCGAAGATTCGACTCCGGTTGATCCTGCCGGCGGCCACCGCTATAGGAATTCGATTAAGACATGCGAG